>DASXWZ010000068.1:0-7855 GCA_036503375.1 Rhodanobacteraceae bacterium
GATCCGCATCCGGAACTGTTCGACCGTTACGCGCTGCTGCTCGATGAACTGGCGGCGACGGCATCGCTGTCGTGGACGCTGCGGCGGTTCGAGCGCGATCTGCTGGCGGGGCTGGGCTACGGCCTGCTGCTCGATCGCGAAGCCGACACGGGTGCGTCGATTTCGGCCGAATCCGACTACGACTACGTGCCCGAGCACGGCCCCGTGCCGGCGCACAAGCGCTCCGGCGGCGCACGCGTGCACGGAGCCGCGTTGCTCGCCCTGCACGAGGACCGTCTTCCGGCCGCGGGAGACCTCGCCGAGCTGCGCCGCATGCTGCGCGCGGTGATCGGCGCACACGTGGGCGAAAGCGGTTTGCGTGCGTGGCGCGTGCTGGGCGGGGCGATGCGCGGCTGATCACCCGCCGAGCGCCGCGCGCGTTTCCGTGAGTTTGCGTTGAAATTCGCCGACGCGGTCCGCGATGCGCGCAGGATCGCCGCCTTGCAAGGCATCCGACAGTTCCGCTGCAGCGGTTTGCAGCCCAATCGCGCCGCAGAACCCGCAGGCCGCGCGTAGCCGGTGCAGTCGTTCGGCCAGCGCAAGGCGATCCGGCAGCAATGCGTCGAACTCGCGCGCGAGCGTGTCCAGTTCGGTCGCGAACAGGCTGCGCAGTGCGGCCAGGATTTCCGCACTGCCGCTGGCGGCGAGGCCGGTTTCTTCGTCGAGCAAGACGGAGTCACTCGGATCCCGGGCCAGGCCGAGTTCCTGCAGAGCTTTGCGCAGGCGCGACTTGCTCGAAGGTTTCAGCAATACGCACTGGAATCCCGCGTTGCGCAACCGCCGGTGCAATTGCGGATCGGGATCGGCGGTGGTCGCGATCGCCGGAACAGCTTGATTCGGTCCATGCGGGTTCGCGCGCGTGATTTCCAGAACTCGATCGCCATCCAGGCCCGGCATGCGGTGATCGAGGATCAGCAGGTCGAAGCGCTGTTCCAGTGCTGCGGTCGAGGCTTCGTTGCCGTCCGCTACCGCTTCTACTTCGCAACCCAGCTCTCGCAGCGCGGCAGCGAGGAACTCCAGGCTGACGGGATCGTCCTCTGCCAGCAGAACTCGTGGCGACGAAGGTCGATTCATCGACTTGCGTTAACCGTCATTCAATCCCGATCGGCACAATCGCTGATCATGCGCCACTCCGCAAGCCAGTCCGTTCCGCTCGCCGTCGCGGCGATCGCGCCCTTGCTGGTGGCCTTGATGGTCTGCGCGCCGGCGCGCGCGGCGATCCGCATGCAGGCCGCGGTGCTCGAACTGCCGGGGACGAAATTGGCCGATATGCAGGCCAGCGTCGCGCCCGGTGCCGACGGCAGGCCATTCCTGCAACTGCGTGCAGCGCACGTGTCGGTGCCGGCACTTGGCTGGAAGGATGTGGGACTCGCGTTGAGCGGAGTTCCTCAACGCGTCGGAAGCAACCAGTGGCGCATGGACGGCGCGCTGGCGCTGGCACGCGCGCCCGGCGGCGCGCTCAGTGCAGCCGACATCAGCGTCATGATCGACACCGATGCCGGTTCGCTCGACGTGCACTTCAAACAGCGCAACAGCGCGGTGCGCGTCCTGATGCCGCTGGACCAGCCCAGCCACCTGTCGGTGAGCCTGAAAGGGTTGCCGCTGGCGTGGTTGCAAGGCGTGCTCGCATCCGTGTGGAAGGAAGGGCGGATCACCGGCGGCGCGCTCGATGGCGAACTCGCGCTGGACGTGCCGGAGCAGGGCGCCAAGATTTCGGGAAAGATCAACCTGGCAAACGCCGGGGTCGATTCCCGGTCCGGCACCCTCGCCGCCCAGCAACTCGGCGTCCGCGGGACCTTCACGGTGGACGCGTCGGCGCCCACCACGCGTTTCGATTTCGACGGCAGCTTGAATGGCGGCCAGATGCTGCTCGGTCCGCTGTATGCGCAGTTGCCCGCGCACGCCGCGCAACTGCAGTTGTCGGCGAACGCCGATTCGCACGGAATCGCAATCGACGGATTGCACTTCAACGACGGCGATGCGCTCGACCTCGGCGGCAAGCTGGCTTTCGATGCGAAGGACAATCTCGCCTCGCTGAAATTCGATCGTTTCCAGGCGCAGTTGCCGCAGGCTTACGTGCGCTACGGCAGCACGTGGCTGGCGACGCTGGGCTGGAAGGACCTGACCACCGACGGCGCATTGTCGGGTTCCGTCGCGATGGCGCGCGGCGAGCCTTCGCGTTTCGAACTGCGCGCGGATCACCTGTCGGCGGCCGATGCGGACGGGCGGCTCGCGCTCGCCGATCTCGATGGCGCACTGGATTGGGACGCGCAGGAGCCGCGCCCGATGAGCACCCTGTCGTGGCGGGCGCTTGCGTTCTACAAATTGCCATTCGGTGCCGCGCGCTTGCAGTTCAAGAGCGACGGCGGCGCACTGGCGCTGGTCGCGCCGGCGCAGGTGCCGCTGTTGAACGGCGTGTTCGCGTTGCAACAACTGGCGTGGCGGCCTGCCGCCGACAAGCAGGACCGCATCAACGCCTCCTTCGCGGTCACCGGGCTGGACGTCGGCACCTTGTGCAAATTGTTCGGCTGGCCGCAGTTCCCCGGCACGCTGGGTGGCGCGGTGCCCAGCTTGCGCTACAGCGGCGATTCACTGGTGCTGGACGGCGGCTTGTCGATGAACGTCTTCGACGGATTCGTCGACGTGACCAGCCTGACGATGCAGCAGCCGTTTGGCGTCGCGCCGGTGATGAGCGCGGACATCGATCTGCGCCAGCTCGACCTCGGCCAGGTTACCAGCGTGTTCGATTTCGGTTCGATCACCGGCAAACTCGACGGCACAATCCACGGCTTGAAACTGGTGAACTGGCAACCGGTGGCATTCGACGCGAACCTGCTTGCCGGCAGCGGCGGTCGCATCAGCCAGCGCGCATTGAAAAGCCTGACGTCGGTCGGCGGCGGCGGCATCGCCGCCGGATTGCAGGGATTGGCGCTGAACTTGTTCAAGACCTTCGGCTACTCGCGCATCGGCCTGAGCTGCGTACTGCGCGCGGGCGTCTGCACGATGGGCGGACTGGCGCCCACCGGCAGCGGAAACCAGGCGGGCTACACTATTGTCGAAGGCAGCGGCCTGCCGCACATCTCGGTGATCGGACACGAACGCCAGGTCGACTGGGCGACCTTGGTGGATCGCCTGAAAGCGGCGACGGAAGGCAACGGGCCCGTGGTCAAGTGACCCGTGTGGTTTGCAGCTAAATTGCCGTCGTTGAGAAGTGCGACCACGGATGGCCGCTTTCACGCGCAGGGATGCGCATAAAGGAGATTGGAATGCGCACACTCATGCTGACGATCCTGACCGCGTTGCTCGCCGGTTGCGTCACCATCAACGTCTATTTTCCTGCCGCCGCTGCGCAGGAAGCCGCGGACAAGATCATCAGCAACGTGATCGGGCCCGAAGCCCAGCAGTCCCAGCCGGCGCAACCGCAGCAGCAACCGGCTCCATCCGGTTCGTCGGGCGTGCCGCTCGCCGCGCGCGTGCTGAACGCGTTGATTCCGGCCGCATCCGCTACGGAAAGCCAGCCCGACATCAAGATCCAGACGCCGCAGATCGAAGCGATCCAGTCGCGCATGCGTTCGCGCTTCGACGGCACGTTGAAGGCATTGCTGGATTCCGGTGCCGTCGGTTTCACCGCCGACGGCATGGTGGCGGTACGCGACGCGTCCAAGGCCCCGCTCAGCATGCGCGCGCAGATGAACTCGGCGGTGGCCGACGAGAACCGCGACCGCACGGCGCTGTACCAGCAGATCGCCATCGCCAACGGTCATCCCGAATGGGAGAAGCAGATCCGGCAGATCTTCGCCAGACAATGGATCGACCGCGCGCACCCGGGCTGGTACGTGCAAAGCGCCGCCGGTGGCTGGACCAAGAAATGAGATGATCGGAACCCACTTGCGGGATCCAACGCCCGGGTTGCCCGGGCGTTGCTTTTTTCGATGAAACAATTCGAATTCGAAACGGAAATCGCGGACCTCAGCCACGACGGCCGAGGCGTGGCGCGCGTGGATGGCAAGGCGGTGTTCGTGGCCGATGCATTGCCCGGCGAGCGCGTGCGCGCGCGGGTCGTGCGCAGGCATCGTCAGTTCGACGAGGCGCAGTGCATCGAAGTGCTGCAGGCCTCGTCCGATCGCGTGGTGCCGCGTTGCCCGCATTACGGCGTGTGCGGCGGGTGCGCTTTGCAGCATCTCGCGCCGGAAGCGCAGATCGTGGCGAAACAACGCGTGCTGGCGGAAAACTTTGCGCGCATCGGCAAGGTGGAACCGCGGCACTGGCTGCCGCCTCTGACTGCAGAGCCTTGGGGTTACCGCCGCCGCGCGCGGTTGTCGGTCAAGCACGTGCCGAAGAAGGGCAGGACGCTGGTCGGTTTCCGCGAACGCGATCCGCGCTTCGTCGCCGATCTGTCCCGTTGCGAAGTGCTCGATCCGGCATTGGGCGAAAAGCTGGATGCGCTCGGCGTGCTGTTGAATTCGCTCGAGGGCGCGGCGGCGATCCCGCAGATCGAGTTCTCCGCAGGAGACGATCAAAAGGCGCTGGTGTTCCGCCATCTGCAACCGCTCTCGCCCGGGGATCGTGAAAAGCTGGTCGCGTTCGGCCGGGAGCACGGCTTCGCGATCCTGCTGCAACCGGGCGGCACCGACAGCGTCCATCCGCTGCATCCGGACGAAATGCGTTTGCACTATCGGCTGGACGAATCGGATCTGGACCTGGACTTTTCGCCACTGGATTTCGTACAGGTCAACGCGCGCCTGAATGCGCGCATGATCGCGCAGGCGCTGCACCTGCTCGATCCGCAGCCGGACGAGCGAGTGCTGGACCTGTTCTGCGGGCTGGGAAACTTCTCGTTGCCGATCGCGCGCCGCGCGGCTTTCGTGTGCGGCGTGGAAGGTGATGCTGGCTTGATCGAACGCGCGCGCGCAAACTCTGCGCGCAACGGCATCGGCAATGTCGAGTTCGTGATCGGTGATCTCGCGGCTGATCCGCGCGGCGCGGCCTGGGCGCGCGCGGATTTTGATCTGTGGCTGCTGGATCCGCCGCGCACCGGCGCGGCCGCGCTGGTCGAACACCTGCCGGGCAAATCGGTGCGGCGCGTGGTGTACGTGTCGTGCCATCCGGGCTCGCTGGCGCGCGATGCCGGCACGCTGGTGCAGCGGCACGGTTTCGCGTTGTCGGCGGCGGGCGTGATGGACATGTTTCCGCACACCACGCACGTGGAATCGATCGCCGTGTTCGACAGAAAGATGTGAGTGCACGCGGCAACGCGTTCCGGCATCATCCGCAACTTGATTCGTGGAAGACGAACATGCTGATCATCGGACTGGAAGGACACGAACTCTCCGAACGCGACGTGGAGCGCCTGGACGCGCCGGAAGTCAGCGGCGCGATCCTGTTCTCGCGCAATTTCTCCTCGCGCGCGCAACTGGACGAATTGATCGCGGAGATCCGCGCGCTGCGCGACGATCCCTTTCCGATCTGCGTCGACCAGGAAGGCGGGCCGGTGCAGCGCTTCAAGAGCGACGGTTTCACGCGCCTGCCGCCGCTGGCCCGCATCGGCGCACTGCACGATCGCGATCCGGCCGCGGCGGTGCGCGCGGCGGAAACGCATGCCTGGCTGATGGCGAGCGAATTGCGCGCCTGCGACGTGGACTTGTCGTTCGCGCCGGTGATCGACCTGCAGCGCGGCAACCGCATCATCGGCGAGCGCGCGTTCCACGCCGATCCGCAGGTCGTGGCGAATCTGGGCGCGGCGTACCTGCGCGGCATGCGCTCGGCCGGCATGGCCGGCACCATCAAGCATTTCCCCGGCCACGGCACGGTGCTGGAGGACACGCATGTGGAACCGGCGACGGACCCGCGCGATCTCGACACGCTGCGCAAGAGCGATCTTGTTCCGTTCGCGAAAGGCTTCCGCGCCGGCGCGGAAGCGGTGATGCTTGCGCACGTCACTTACCCGGAAGTCGATGCCACGCCGGCCGGCTATTCGAAGGTGTGGATCCACGACATCCTGCGCGGCGAGTACGGCTTCCAGGGATTGATCGTCAGCGATGATATCGGCATGGCCGCGGCGGAATCGGCGGGCGGCGTTGGCGCGCGCGCAAAGGCACATCTGGATGTCGGCTGCGATCTGGTGCTGGTCTGCGCGCCGAAGCTGGTGGACGAGGCGATCGCCGCGGTGCGCGGCCGCCAGCCCTGCGATGCCGCGCGCGTTTCCGCGCTGTGCGGTGCGGTATCCGGCGACTGGCAATCGCTCACTGAAAATCCGCAGCGCACGGCGGGCGCATCGGCGTTGCGCAAGCTGGAGGAAACCGCGCGCGCGGAGCGCGTGGCATGAATTCGCACACCCTGGCGCAGGCGCTGGAATCGGCCGAGCTGATCCACGATCGCACCGTGATCGAAGCGGCCATCGCGCGCATGGGCGCGCAGGTTACGCAGACGCTCGAGGGCGAGCGCGCGTTGTTTCTGACGGTGTTGCACGGCGGACTGATTTTCGCTGGTTCGCTGGCGCTGTCGATCGGTTGCGACCTGCAGTTCGACTACGTGCACGCCACGCGTTATCGCGGCGGCACGCGGGGCGCGGAGCTGCACTGGCTGCGGCGACCGGATGCTGCGATGCGCGACCGCAGCGTGATCCTGGTTGACGACATCCTCGACGAAGGCCATACATTGTCGGCCTTGCGCGACGCGTGCCTCGCCGACGGTGCGCGCCGTGTGCTGGTCGCGGTGCTGTGCGAAAAACGCCACGGCCGCTGCGTGCCGGGGATGAAGGCGGACTTCGTCGGCGTGCAGGTGCCCGATCGCTACGTGTTCGGTTACGGCATGGACTGGCACGAGCAGGGGCGCAATCTGCCGGGCATCTATGCCATTGCGGAAACATGAAGATCGATCTCGCCCTGATCGGCGGCACCGGCCTGTACGCGCTCGCGGGGCTTGAAGACGTCCGGCGCCATGACGTGACGACCCGATGGGGCGCGCCGTCTGCGCCGATCGTCACCGGCATGCTTTCGGGAAAACGCGTCGCGTTCCTGGCGCGGCACGGCGAAGGCCACACGATCGCGCCGCACCGGATCAACTACCGCGCCAACATCGCCGCGCTGCATGAACTCGGCGTGCGGCGGATCGTCGGGATCAACGCGGTCGGCGGAATCCGCGCCGACATGGCTCCGCGCGCGATCGTGGTCCCCGATCAGTTGATCGACTACACCCATGGCCGCGCGTCCAGTTTCTGCGATGTGGCGGGCGAGGCGGTGCTGCACATCGATTTCAGTGAACCGTACAGCGCGGATTTGCGCGCCGAATTGTTGGCCGCGGCGCAGCGCGCCGGCGTGGCGGCGATCGACGGCGGCTGCTACGGCGCCACGCAAGGCCCGCGGCTCGAAACCAGCGCGGAGATCGAGCGCCTGCGCCGCGACGGCTGCGACCTGGTCGGCATGACCGGCATGCCGGAAGCCGCGCTGGCGCGCGAGCTCGGCATCGAATATGTCTGCCTCGCGCTCGTCGCCAATCGGGCCGCCGGCTGCGATCCGCAGGCATCGCAGATCAGCCTGGAGGAAATCCACGCTCACCTGGCGGCCGCCACCGCGCAGGTGCCGGCGATCCTCGCGACGCTGCTCTCCGCCGGGATCGGCCGGTAGTCGGCGGGCCGATTCGGGAACGTGGTCGCACAACCGTGCTCGAGAGGCCTTGATTGCGTCGATGCCGTTGGCGATACTCGGGCTGCGCTGCGCGCACGGGGAGTGGGGCCGGGGAAAACAGGTGCGATCGTTGCGGATTGCGCCGTGCCGTTCCGGAATCATCCGTGATGCGACGCTGCGCTCGTCTCATC
>DASXWZ010000069.1:0-4246 GCA_036503375.1 Rhodanobacteraceae bacterium
CCGCTGACGGACTATCTGCCGGCCTCATCCACCGTGCCCACGCCCGAGAAGGTGCTGGGCGACATCGCCGGCGCGCCGAACATGCTGCCGTATGCCGAAGATGTCTATCGCTACTTCCGGATGCTGGCTGAAACTTCCCCGCGCGTGAAGGTGTTTTCGATCGGCAAGACCGAGGAAGGCCGCGAGATGATCGCGGTGGCGATCGCCGATGAATCGCTGATGTCGCAACTGGATGCCAACAAGGCACGGCTGGCGCAACTGGCCGATCCGCGCACCCTGGACATGGACGACACAAAAGCCGCTGCGCTGATCAAACAGACCACGCCGGTTTACTACATCACCGGCACCATCCATTCGACCGAGACCGGCGCGCCCACCGCGCTGATGGAGCTCGGCTATCGCCTCGCGGTGGATGACTCACCGTATATCCAATACGTCCGCAAACACGTCATCACGTTGATCACGCCGGTGGTGGAGGTGGATGGCCGCGACCGCATGGTCGACTTGTACAAGTGGCACCGCGCACACCCGAACGAGCAGTATCCGCACCTGATCTACTGGGGCCATTACGTCGCGCACGACAACAACCGCGACGTCATGGGCACCACGCTTGCCCTCACCCGAAATGTCCTGAACACCTATGTCGAGTGGCATCCGCAGGTGCTGCACGACCTGCACGAGTCGACGGCGTTTCTGTACAGCAACCCGCGCGCGGGCCCGGAGAATCCCTGGGTGGATCCGATCCTGGTCAGCGAGCTGCAGCAGCTCGGCTGGAACAATGTCGAGCAGATGACCAAGTTCGGCATGCCCGGCGTTTACGCCGACGGCGATTTCGACACCTGGAGTCCAGGCTACCTGCAATTCATCGCGCCGATGCACAACGGCATAGACCGTCTGTATGAAACCTTCGGCAACGGCGGCGCCGACACCCAGGAGCGCATCCTCGATCCGGAAGAAGACGTGCGCACCTGGTACAAGCCCAACCCGCCGCTGCCGAAGGTCAAGTGGTCGCAACGCGACAACAACAACTACGAGCAGACCGGACTGCTGACGGCGCTGTACTACTTCGCGCAGAACGGGCAAGAACTGCTGGCCAATTTCTGGCAGAAATCGAAACACGCGATCGAGACGCCGCAACGCGCCGGTCCCGCTGCATACGTGTTGACCGCCGACGAAACGCACAAGGGCGCGCAGGCGGAACTCCTGCGCGCGTTGCTCAGGCAGCACGTCGAAATCGATCGCACTGATGCGGCGTTCACCGCGCAGGTATCGGTCGGGAGCAAGGCCGACGATGCGAAACCCGACAAGCATCCGGCGTCAATCGAGCCCGCGCCGACAAAGACACAAAAACGCAAGTTTCCCGCCGGCAGTTACGTGATTCGCATGGACCAGCCGTATTCGCGCATTGCCGACATGTTGCTGGATCGCGAGTATTGGGCGCCGGACGACCCGCAGAAGCAGCCCTACGACGACACCGGCTGGTCATTCGGCGACTTGTTCGGCGTGGATGTCGCGCGTGTCGTCGATCCCGCAATACTGAAAGTGCGGATGAAGAAGGCAGGCAGCCCAGAGCCGCCCGCATTCGATCTGGCATCACTGGGTGTGCACGGCAAGCTGCCGCGCATCGCGCTGATGCACACCTGGCTCAGCACGGAAGCCGAAGGTTGGTGGCGGATGGCGCTGGACAGACTGCACGTGCCGTACAGCTACATCAGCACGCAGGATGTCTCGAGTGACCCGGACCTGCGCGGCAAGTACGACGTGATCCTGTTCGGCCCGATAGGAGGCGCCAGTACGCGACTGATTGTCGATGGCCTGCCGATGTACGGCAATGCTCTGCCATGGCAGAAGACCGCGCTTACGCCCAATCTCGGCGTGATCGATTCCACCGACGACATGCGCTCCGGCCTGGGCGAATCAGGTGTGGCCAATCTCAAACGCTTCATCGCCGACGGCGGTTTGTTGGTGACTTCCGAAGACACCGCGCAGTTTGCGGTCGAGGAAGGCCTGGCACCCGCCGTGTCGCTGGCGCAAACCAAGGACGTGCGGGTCGTCGGCAGCGTGCTGCGCGCCGTGCTCGTCGACGACAAGAATCCGATTGCGCAGGGCTACGGCAGGAATTTCGCGCTCTTCAGCGCGCACGGCATGGCGTTCGACGTCAGCAATCAGACCATCGGCAATCGCGGTATCACCAGTGCCAAGGATTACAAGCGGCCCACCGGCCGCGGCGGTCCGGACGACGTCGATGTACCCGAAGGTCGCGCTTATCAACCACCGCCGGAATTGCCCAAGGCCAAACCCTGGCAGCCGTTGCCACTCAACGACGACCAGGAACGCAACAACGTGTTCCTGATTCCGGAAAGCCAAAGACCTGACGTAATCGTGCGCTGGGCGGATGCCGACGAGCTGCTGATCTCCGGTCTGCTCGATCATGCTGATGGGTTGGCGCAGCGCGCCGCCGTGGTGGATGCGCATTACGGCAAGGGCAATGTGCTGCTGTTCGCCAACAATCCGATCTGGCGAGGTGAAACCATCGGCAGTTATGCGCTGATCTTCAATGCAATCACCCACTACGACCAACTGCATTGATCGCGATGCGGTGAGTCCGAACCTTCGATCGTCGCGGTCGAAACGGTTCGCATCATGCAGAACCAAGGAGCCCAGTTGATGAAGACCCGCCGCACTCATCCGGAGCAACGCGCACGCACTGCCGTGCTCTTTGCCCTGATCATGACGTTGACATCGCAGGTCGTCGTGGCCGCGAGCCGCTTCGAGGTGTCGCTCGCCCCGGCGATGGCAAAAACTCCGGTCACGGGACACCTGCTGGTAGTGGTGTCGAGGAAAGGGGAGCCCGAGCCGCGCGAGCAGATCTCCTTTCAGGGGCCTGCGTTGTTCGGCAAGGATGTCGATGCACTGAAACCCGGTGCCGTGATCACCGTCGATGCCGGCACGCTCGGTTATCCGGAGGATCTCGGCAAGCTGCCCGCGGGCGATTACTACGCGCAGGCGGTGCTGGTCACCTACACGCGCGTGACCCGCGCCGACGGCCACACGATCTGGGTGCCGCTGGAGAATCACGGCGTCGTCTCATTCGACAAGCCCGGCAATCTGGTCAGTGGCGTCGCCAAACTGCATCTGGATCCGGCTTCATCGGATGCCGTCAAACTGGTTCTGGACCACGCGATCCCACCCGTCCCGGAAGAAAAGGACACTCCGTGGCTCAAGCATGTCCGCATCCACAGCAAGATCCTGAGCAAGTTCTGGGGAACCGATGTTTCGGTCGTTGCGCATGTGCTGTTGCCGAAGGGGTTCGATGCGCATCCCAACGCGCGTTATCCATTGATCATTCCCTGGGAGCAGGGCGACCGGCCTTTCTCCTTCGACTCCGATCCGGCCAGCAACACCCAGGAAGCGAAGCAACGCGCTGCGCTTTCGAATCTGAAAACGGGCTACGAGTTCTATCAGGAATGGAATTCGGATCACTTCCCGCGCGTCGTGGCGGTGACCTTCGAGGATCCCAGTCCATATTTCCTGGATTCGTACGTAGTGGATTCGGCCAACAACGGGCCGTGGGGCAGGGCATTCACCGAGGAGATCATTCCGTTTCTCGAAAAGAAATTCCGTCTGATCGGCAAGCCGTACGCGCGCATCGTCGAAGGCGCTTCCACCGGCGGCTGGGAAGCGCTGGCGATGCAACTTTATTACCCGGATTATTTCGGCGGCGCCTGGGTATTCAATCCCGATCCCATTTCATTCAGCCATTACCAGCTCGTCAATATTTACAAAGACGACAACATGTTCTCCCTGCCGCTCGGTGAACTGGCTTCGGTGGAGCGGCCGTTCAAACGCTCGCATGAAGGCCAGCCGCTGTTGTACGTGCGGCAACTGGCGCGCCTGGAAGCGGTGCTGGGAACGCACGGGCGCTCGGGATTCCAGCTCGACATCTGGCAGGCGACCCACGGCCCGGTGGGCCAGGACGGTTATCCGGCGCTGCTGTTCGACAAGCTGAGCGGCAAGATCGATCACCAGGTCGCCGATTACTACCGCACTCACGGCTACGACCTGACGGCGCATCTGGCCGACAACTGGCAGACGCTGGCGCCGAAATTGCGCGGCAAGCTCAACATGTTCTCGGGCGAGATGGACGATTTCTATCTCAATCTCGGCGTCTACGATTTCCAGAACATGATCGAAGAACACGACCGGAACTATCCCGCCCGCTTCGAGTACGGCCGTCCTGAAAAGG
>DASXWZ010000070.1:0-3197 GCA_036503375.1 Rhodanobacteraceae bacterium
CCCAGTCTGTCGCAGACGTGATCGAACAGGCGCGCCTGCTGTTCGAAGCCCAGTTCCCATGCCGCGGCGTCCGGGCGCTGGATGGTGAAGGAGGCGACCACCGAATCCGGATCGCGGATCAAAAAGCAATTGGTAACTTGATCCAGCCAGTCGAGCGACATGTCCGGCAGGATGTGCTGGGTCATGTGCTTCTGGTACCAGATCGGCTTGCCGTCCGGAATCGGGCCGGTCAGCATCGCAGCGACTTCTTCCCAATCCGTGCTCTGAGAACGCAGCACGTCCTCTCGGCCGGGATGATTGACGCCCGTGGCTTGCAGGTAATGCGCGTAGAACGGCTCGTCGATCACCGCGGTGTCGCCGCGGTTTTCCCAGGCGCGCATCATCGCGGTGGAGATGTTTCGCGGACCGGACCACATCGCGATCCGCAACGGTGCGGTCATACGCGCGGACCTCTCGCGCTTTCGTCCTTCACCAGTTGCAGGTAAAGCTTCTGCAGGCGTTCGACCATCGGCCCGCGCTGTCCGTCGCCCATGACGCGGCCGTCGATTTCGCGCACCGGCGTCAGTCCCGCGAACGTGCCGGTGACGCAGGCTTCTTCGGCGCCGTACACGTCCGTCAGACTGAAATCTTTTTCGAACACCGGAATATCGTTCGCACGACACAGGCGAATCACGTTCGCGCGGGTGATGCCGCCGAGGCAATACTTGCCGGTGGACGTCCACACCTCGCCCTTGCGCACGATGAAGAAGTGCGTGGAATTGCAGGTGCTGACGAAGCCGTGCGGATCGAGCATCAGCGCTTCGTCGTAGCCGGCCTTTTGCGCCTGGATGCAGGCGAGGATGCAATTCAACTTGGAATGACTGTTGAGCTTGGGATCCTGCACATCGGGCGCACCGCGGCGCACGTGCACGGTGAACAGGCGGATGCCGCGCTCCACCGTTTCCGGCAGCGGTTCCTTGTATTCGGGCACGATCACGATCGTGGCGCCGCCAATCACGAAACGCGGATCCTGGTGCGGCGTGGCCTTCACGCCGCGCGTCACCATCAGGCGGATATGCACATGGTCGTGCATGCCATTGGCGCGCAACACTTCGATCAGCCGCTGCGTCAGTTGCTCGCGAGTCAAACCAAGATCCATGTCGATCGCGCGCGCGCCTTCGTACAGGCGATTCAGATGCTGGTCGAGGAAGGGCAGGCCGCCGTCGTGCAGGCGCAGGCCTTCCCACACGCCGTCGCCCAGAACGTAACCGGAGTCGAACACCGAAACCTTTGCTTCGTCGCGCGGCACCAGTTCGCCGTTGAGGCTGACCTTGATCGCCGCGTTGCGCGTGTCGGGCGCGTAGTCGTGCGTACCTTTGCTCATGGGTGCCTTGTGTAGTGGATGGAAAGGTGTGGATGCAGGTCGGAGTTCGCTGAAGATTCCGGTCGCATTGAGCGTAGCGAACAAAGCGAGCGAAGTCGAAATGCCATTGCCCTTCGACTTCGGTCCTGCGGATCTACGCTCAGGGCGAACGGCTTTTGTAGAGTCTATCGCGCGGATAACATCGCGCGATGGGCGAATCCGCACTGGACAATCCGTTCTGGTCTTCGCTGTGCACGATCCATCGCGGACTGGCGATCGGATCGGATGAAGCCGCGCGCTATCCCGCCGAGTTCGCGCCATTCCTCGGCGTTGCGGACGCGGAAGTGGAAGCAGACGAAGCGATCGTGTCTTTGCTCGATCCGGATGAAACGGTGCTGCTGTTGGGCGTGCCGCCGAAGTTGTCGGATGCGTGGCAACTCGAAACATTCCGTCCGCTCGCGCAGATGATCCGCGATGAACCGCTGGAAGCGATCGACGGTCCCGAGATCATCGAATTGAACGAGACGCATCGTGCCGACGTGCTGTCGTTGGTCGCGCTGGTGTACCCGCATTATTTCCGCGCGCGCACGATGGAACTGGGCCGCTACTTCGGCATGTATGTCGACGGACGACTTGCCGCGATGATCGGCGAGCGCCTCGGCACCGACGCGCAGACCGAGATGAGCGCGATCTGCACGCACCCGGATTTCACCGGCCGCGGCTACGCACGTCGGCTTACCGCATTCCTGACCAACGACACGCTGGCGCGCGGACGTACACCATTCCTGCACGTGAGTTACGAGAATCCGCACGCGAAATCGTTATACGAGCGAATGGGCTATCGTCTGCGGCGCGACATCCCGTTCTGGGCGCTGCGGCGGGCGTAGACTCGGTCTGCGGAATCGCAGCCACGCAGGCAAGGAGCGCCGACATGATCCGCAAACTGAAATCCGGCGAATACCGCCTCTATTCACGCAAGAAGGATCCGAAAACGGGCAAACGCCGCAACCTCGGCACGTTCAAGACCCGCGCCGCGGCGGAAAGGCACGAGCGCGAAGTGCAGTACTTCAAGCTGCACTGATCGCGCGTCACTCTCCGGGCTTGTAGGTTCGCTCGATGTGGCCCTTCAGTTGTTCCGGCCAGAAATACACCGTGCGCAGGTTGCCGGTGGAATAGCGTTCGGCTTCGTCGGTGAAGTGTTTCGAGTCCCGATGTCCGCTTTCGCCGCCCGCGGTGACGGCGCGTGCGAACACCCTTGGGCCGAACTCCACCGCGGCGAGGAAGCTGTTGCCGCTGTTGCCGTAGTAGCGCTTGCCGCCGTTCCAGCGGTGGGCGCCGAAGGATGCAAGCGAGCCCCAGCGCGACGACACGAACGGAATGGGGATGCTCGGTTTCGAATCGTCGAAGTGCGGCTCGATCGAATCGTCCAGCCGCTGGAAGCGGTTGATCTCGCCCCAGGCCGTGCCCCAGCTTCCGAAATCCTTTTCCATGCGATCGGATGCTTCGAGCAACGCGTGCAGGCGTTGTTGCGGCGTGGCCTTTTCCGCGATGTAGTCGTACACCGTCATGTTGGTGGTATGCGCGTCGAGGCCGCTGGCCTGCGCTGCATCATTCACCTCGTCCCACAACGTGTCGCCCCAGAACACCGCCAGCGAGGTCGGCATCGAGGCGATGCCCCAGCGGTAATCCCAGGTGCGCAGCATGCGGATCTGCCCTGCCAGTCTCGACCTCAGCGGATCGCCCGCGGACAGCGCGTCGTAATCCTTCACCAGGATCGGGATCAAACGCTCGAACGCTGGCAGGTACGAATCGAACGCGTCGGTGATCAGCATCGGCACGGTCATGTCGCGCATGC
>DASXWZ010000071.1:0-4813 GCA_036503375.1 Rhodanobacteraceae bacterium
GGACGAAGGCTTTGCCGTCAAAGGCCGCTTGCAGGGTCATCGCGCGATTTTACGCGGCGCGGCTCGGAACCTCAGATTTTGCCAGAGCTTCAACTATTCTCCGACCGGGATCCGCTCGACCTCACCGCGCGCCACGTTCACTCGCAAGACCTCGTGCGCATTGCGGTCGGCGATCCACAAGGACTCCGCGGCGAAAGAAAGCCCCTGCGGTTCGTGCAGACGCCATTGCAGCGGCAACGTGGAGGTATCGCCGGTGTGCACGTTGACCGTGCAGATGCGGTTGTTGAAGGTATCCGCGACGTAGGCGGTCATGTCGTCGACGGCGAGGCCCGACGGATGCGCGAAACGCGCCTGCGCACCGGGACCTTCGCTGTTGCCGAAATCGTACGGCGCACCGCCGGACAGCTTGACCAATGAGAAATCGGACAGGCGCAATTGCCGGATCGCGTTGCCGGCCGCATCCGCGATCAGCAGCGCGCCGGGCATGCCCGCCAGCGCCGAAGGCTGCGCCAGCCGCGCTTTCAACGCCGCACCATCGCGCACGCCGCAGCGGCCGTTGCCGGCCAGCCGATCAAGCTTGCGCGTGTGCAGGTCCACGCGCCAGATCTGGTGCTGCCCGGCGAGCGCCGCGTAGATGCGGTCGCCCGCCACGGCCACCGCGGTGGGCGCGCTGACCGAAACGGGTTTGTCGTCCAGGTTCACGGGCGTTTCGTAACCGCAGGCGCCGCTGCCGAGCAAAGTGTCCACTTCGCCGGCCAGCAGGCGGATGCGCCGCACGCAGTGGTTGCCGGTGTCGGCGACGTAGAGCGAATCGCCTGCGACGGCCAATCCCTGCGGTCCGTTGAAGCCGGCCTCAGCCGCGTGCCCATCCCAGTAACCGGGGTTGCCGGAACCGAACTGGCGCAGCACGCGCCCCTGGTGCGTGCATTCCAGAATCCTGTTGTGACCGGTGTCGCTGACGTAGAGCTTGTCGGCGGTGGCGAGCGCGTGCGCGGGGAACCGCAATGCCATGCGCGGTTCGGTGCGGAATGAAGCCGGCGCTTTCGAAGGGACGCGGACGTCGCGGCTGGCCGCGTCTTCCAGCAACGCGCCGATGGTGTCGTCGATGCGCCGCAGCGCGCCTTCGCCCACGAAGCGTCCGACCGCACGGCCCTCGCAATCGATCAGCAGCACGGTGGGCCACGCATCCACGCCGTATTGCTGCCAGGCGCGCCAGTGCGCGTCATTGGCGACCGGATGGCGCACGTAGTTGCGATTGGCCGCCTTCAGCACGATCTCGCTGGGGTGCTGCATCGGATATTTGGGCGTATGCACGCCCAGCAGCGCCAGTCCGTCGCGGTACTTGTTCTCCAGCTGCCGCAGGCCGGACAGCATGTTGAGGCAGTTGACGCAGTCATAGCTCCAGAACCACACCAGCACCACGCGCCCGCGCAACGCGGCAAGGCTGCACGGTTCGCGGGCATTGACCCATTCCAGGTCGTCGGGAAAGTCGAGCACATCGGGCGCGGGAGCACTGCGTACGGCTTGAAGATTCATCTGGGGGCAGGCCTATTGCTCCTCGCCAGCGCGCTTTGCGCCGCGGCGAGATCGGTTTCGGTGTCTATCCCTGCGGGAAAGGGTTCCGGCGCCAGTCGCACCGCAATGGAATATCCGTGTTCCAGCGCGCGCAACTGCTCCAGGGACTCGGCGCGTTCCAGCGGAGTCGGCTCCAGCTTCGAGAATTGTTTCAGAAATCCGGCTCGATAGGCATAAATGCCGATATGACGCAGGAACGGCATCTCCGGAGGCAAGGCCTCACGACCATGGGCAAAGGCATCGCGCGCCCACGGCAGCGGCGCACGCGAAAAATACAGCGCGCGTCCGCGATCGTCGCAGACCACTTTCACCACGTTCGGATCGAACAGTTCAGCGGTCCCTTCGATCGGAGCTGCAAGCGTCGCCATCGGCGCGTCACCCTCGGCCAATGTGCGCGCGGCTTCGCGGATGCCGCTGGGCGGCGCGAACGGCTCGTCGCTCTGCAGGTTCACCACGATCGCATCGTCCTTCCAGCCGAGTTGCCGCGCGCACTCGGCCAGACGGTCGCTGCCCGAGGCGTGATCGGCGCGCGTCATGCAGATCGTGACATCGTTGTCATGCAGGGCATCGGCGACGCGGCTATCGTCGGTCGCGACCACCACCTGCGCGGCACCCGAATCGCGCGCGCGCTGCGCGACGTGCACGATCAGCGGCTTGCCTTGGAGCAATCGCAAGGGTTTGCCGGGCAGGCGGGTGGAGGCGTAACGCGCGGGGATCGCAACGATGAATCCTGTGGACGAATCGTGAAGGGACTGCATGGCCGCGCAGATTAACGGAGGCGCGTGTCCGGATGCGTTAGTTGGCAGCTAACATTTGTGCATTGCGCGAAGGCCCATCGTGACCGATTCCGACTCCGCCACCCTCCCCGCCGCCGCCGCGCCACGCTCGGACGTGGTGCGCGCGACTCTGCTGATGGTGGGCAGCGCCTGCTGCTTCGGCGCGATGGCGATCATGATCCGGCTGGCATCCGCGCAGCTGCATCCGTTCGAGATCGCCTTCTTCCGCAACGTCTTCGGTCTGCTGTTCACGCTGCCGCTGATCGCGCGCGCCGGGCCGGGACTGCTGCGTACGCGCCGCCTGCCGATGTATTTCCTCCGCTGCGTGATGGGCGTGATCTCGATGCTGGCGGCGTTCTGGGCGATCGTGAACATGCCGATGGCCAAGGCGATCGCCCTCTCCTACTCCACTCCGCTGTTCGTCACCATCGGCGCGATCTTCGTGCTCGGCGAAGTGGTGCGCGCAAGGCGATGGAGCGCGGTGATCGCGGGTTTCATCGGCGTGCTGCTGATCGTGCGCCCCGGCCTGCACGGTTATTCGCCCGCGGCGCTGGTCGCGTTGCTGGCCGCGGTGATGAGCGCCTGCGTATCCATCAGTCTGAAATTCCTCAGCCGCACCGAGGCGCCGGACACCATCGTGATCTGGACCACGCTGCTGTGGGTGCCGTTGTCGCTGCCGGCGGCGCTGCTGTTCTGGCACTGGCCACACGGGGAGACCTGGCTATTCGTGATCGCAGCGGGGCTGTTCGGCACCAGCGGCCACATGTGCTGGATGCGCGCGCTGAAGATCGGCGACGTTTCGCTGCTGGCGCCGATCAGCTTCGTGCAGATGCCGATCGTGGCGGTGCTGGCGTATTTCCTGTTCGGCGAGAAACTCGATCGCTGGACCGTGCTGGGTGCGGCGGTGATCTTCGCCGCCAATATCTACATCACCCATCGTGAGGCGCGGCTTTCGCGCACCCGCATGCATGAAGCGCGCGCCGTGGCGGGCGGTGCGGAGAGCTGAACCTCAATCCTCGGCTTCGGCGCGGGGCGATCGCGGACGGCGCACCAGCTCGCCGCCGCAGTTGGGGCAGATGTACGCCATCTCGTCGCTGCAGTCGGCGCAGAAAGTGCACTCGAACGTGCAGATGTACGCCTCGCCGTCCTTCGCGGTCGGCGCATGACAACGTTCGCATTCGGAGCGCATTTCGAGGGTCATTTTGACCTACTCGGCTTCTTAGCATGGAGATATATGCCAAAAATACAAAACGCCACTCCCTCCGCTAGAAGGAGGGGCCAATGAGAAAAGAATTGCATTCCAAATATGCTGAAAACTTCACCTAGAACTAAATAGGCCGCAATCAGGGCGAATCCAACGACTATGAAAAATTTGCCAAATTTGCGTGGAGGCGCGGCTTTGAGCGAAGCCACCATCAACACAACGAGGGTCGCCAAGAAGGTTATGCCAGGAATAACCCAATCACCCATACTCCATAGCGTCTCGCTCAAGCCCATTGGATTGCCCCATTAGATCATTGCCGCATTACATATTTCTTCGCCACGTACTCCTCCACGATCCCCACGAACTCCTGCGCGATGTTCTCGCCGCGCAGCGTGACCGCCTTCTTGCCGTCAATGAACACGGGCGCGGCAGGCGCCTCGCCGGTGCCGGGCAGCGAGATGCCGATATCGGCGTGCTTGGATTCGCCCGGCCCGTTCACCACGCACCCCATCACGGCCAGCGTGAGGTTTTCCACGCCGTCGTATTTCACGCGCCATTCCGGCATCTTCGCGCGTACGTGCTGTTGCACGGTCTGCGCAAGTTCCTGGAAAAAGCTCGACGTGGTACGGCCGCAACCGGGGCAAGCGGTGACCAGCGGCGTGAAGGCGCGCAGTCCCATCGTCTGCAACAACTCCTGGGCCACGATCACTTCCTGCGTGCGCGATTGGCCAGGCTCCGGTGTCAGGGAAATACGGATGGTGTCGCCGATGCCTTCCTGCAGCAGCACGGCCAACGCCGCGCTGGAAGCGACGATGCCTTTCGAGCCCATGCCCGCTTCGGTCAATCCCAGGTGCAATGCGTAATCGCAACGCGCGGCCAGATCTCGATACACCGCGATCAATTCCTGCACGCCCGAGACCTTGCAGGAAAGAATGATGCGGTCGCGTGGCAGGCCCAGTTCCTCGGCGCGCGCGGCGGAATCCAGCGCCGAGCGGATCAGCGCCTCGCGAGCGACGTGCGCGGCGTCCCGCGGATCGCTGCGGGCGTGGTTCTCGTCCATCAATGCCGCGAGCAGCGCCTGGTCCAGCGATCCCCAGGTGGCACCGATGCGCACGGGCCTGGCGTACTTCAATGCCAATTCGATTATTGACGCGAATTGCGTATCGCGCTTCTTGCCGAAACCGACGTTGCCGGGATTGATTCGGTATTTCGCCAGCGCTTCCGCGGCGGCGGGCTCGTCGTGCAGCAATTGGTGGCC
>DASXWZ010000072.1:0-2300 GCA_036503375.1 Rhodanobacteraceae bacterium
TGAGCTTTTCGATGCCGATGAACCCGTTCTTGGCGTTGGTGACGCGGATCAGCTCGTCGAGCTTGGCCTGCAGGGCTGCGTTGTCGCGGTTCTGCGTGTTCTGGATCAGGAACACCATCAGGAAGGTGATGATGGTGGTCCCGGTGTTGATCACCAGTTGCCATGTGTCGCTGAAATGGAACAGCGGGCCGCTGCACGCCCATCCGATCACGATCAACACCGCGGTGGTGAACGTATAGGGTTTGCCGGCTTGAGAGGCAGTCCAGTTCGCGAATCGCGTAAACAGGGATGAGTTCTTCATGGACGGCTCCTCGGGGTTGAACGGCGTCTATTCGCGTTTCCAGATCGTAATGCTGCCGCTGGGCTCCAGCACCGCCTGCCGCACCATCTCGATTCCGCTGCAACCGGACTTGCGCACCGCTGCATCGAAACTGCTGCGCGGCACGTTGCAATGTTTCAGGACATCCTCGAACAGTTCGCCGTCGCGGGCCAGCAGTACCGGCCGGCCCTGCACCGCCCGATCGACGCGCCGGAAGCGGGTGGACAGCCAGGTGCTGACGTAGTCGAGCAACAACAGCACCACGACCACGATCAGGCCGCCGATCAGCGATTTGTCGTCGCCGATCATCGAGGTTCGTACCGCGCTGCCGATGATGATCACCACCACCAGGTCGAAAACGCTCAACTCGCCCAGCGTGTGCTTGCCCGACAGCCGCAGCAGCACCAGCAGCACGACGTAGACGATCGCGGCTCGCAGCGCCAACTGCCACCACGGCATCGACAGGGTCAGCATGTCGTGCACGACGACGCGCTCCTCGTTGGTCCGGCTTCAGCTACGAACGCGATTTCCGTTTGCCGCCGCCGCTCTTGCGTCCACCCCGCTTGCGCGCGGAACTGGATTTGCGGCTCGACGATTTGCGCGCGGAGCCGCGTTTGCGCCCGCTGCTCTTTTTCGAGCTGCTCTTTTTCGAGCTGCCGCGCTTGCGCGCTCCGCTGCTCTTCCTGGAGCCGCTCTTCTTCGAGGCGCTTTTTCTGGAGCCGCTCTTTTTCGCGCCCTTGCGGCCGCTGCCGGACTTCCTGCCGCCCTTATCCTGCTTGTTGACGGTACGCCAGGCGCGCTCTTCGGCTTCGCCCTTGGAGACGCCGCGTTCCTCGTAGCTTTCCTCGATGTGTTCGGCCTTGCGCTTCTGCTTGCCGGTGTAACTGGACTTGTCACCACGTGGCATGTCGGACCCTCCTTGGTGTCGCGCACCGCGCGCGCGAACATCATAGGATCGACATGTCGGCAGAACGTGACGAACGGTTGTACGCGGTTCAGACCCGTACGCGCTGTCGCCGACAGCGATCTCGAGGAGACGGATAATGAAAACCGGATGGCGATGCCGGGCGTGCATCGCCGCGCTGCTGGCTTGCGCGACGGCGGCGTGCGCGCAGGAAAAGATTTCGGCGGAACGTGCGGACGGCGCACAGGTGCCGCTGCTGGTCTACGAACCCGCGCGCGAAAACCACGCCTGTCCGCCCCTGGTTCTGCTCTCGCCGGGCGCCGGCGGCGACGAACGCGGCCTGCGTTATCTCGGCGAGGCGCTGAGCGGGAAAGGCTGGCGCGTGATCGCGATCGGCCACCGCGAAAGCGGCGCGGCGGCGCTGAAACGCGATATCACGCAAATGCGAGGCATCCGCGCGGGTCTGGAAAAAATGGTGGCTGATCCGGCGCTTTATCGCGCGCGCTTCATGGATATCGACGCGGCGAAGCGGTGGGCGCAATCGCGTTGCCGCGCGCCGTTCACCGCGCTGATCGGGCATTCGATGGGCGCGCGTACCGTGCAGCTCGAAGCCGGCGCGCGCAACCGGGTCGGCCTGAAACCGGACGGGGGTTTCGACGCTTATGTCGCGCTGTCACCTTCGGGCGCCGATTCGCTCTTCGCACCCGACTCGGGCGCGACCATCAATGCACCAATCCTGATGATCACCGGCACGCGCGATGATGGGCTCGGCGGCGACTACCGCTGGCGCATGCGCGCGTTCGATGCACTGTCCTCCGGCCACTGCGACCGGCTGGCCGTGATCGACGGCGCGACGCACATGAACCTCGCCGGCGCCCTCTTCGCGAGCAAGACCGAGGCCGCGGTCGTGCCATTGATCGAAAATTGGCTCGCGGGCGTGCGAACGGGCCGATGCATCCCGCCGCCGCGAATGGATGGGGTGAAAATCATCACGCAAAACGCGGCGGCTGATCAGCCGCCGCGGTGAAGACCTTCGATTGCGCTGCAGGCGAGAGCTCTGCCGTCCGCCCGGCGCGG
>DASXWZ010000073.1:0-17204 GCA_036503375.1 Rhodanobacteraceae bacterium
GGCAGCTTCTTCCAGCGATCCGAGGTCGGCGCGGTCAAGCGCGACCGCGGTTCGCACGTGTTCCTTGTGGTGGCGCTGGTACTCGGCATGTCCATCGCGTTCTTCTGCGCCGACGCGGTTCCGCAGGCAACGCTCGGCTGGAACCAGCCGCTGCAATTCTGGTTCGGCATCGTGCTGATGTTCGCGGGTCTGGCGTTGCGGTGGTATGCCATCCGCGTGCTGGGGAAATTCTTCACCCGGGACGTGGCCACGCGCACCGGCCAGTATGTGGTCGACACCGGACCCTATCGCCGCATCCGCCATCCCTCCTACAGCGGCGCCCTGCTGATGTTCCTGGGGACGGGCATCGCGATGACCAACTGGGCCAGCCTGCTGGCGATCGTGATCGCCGCCGCGGCCGGATACGGTTGGCGCGTGCACGTGGAAGAGCAGGCATTGTGCGCCGATCTGGGCGCTTCCTACCGTGATTACATGCGGCGAACGCGTCGCTTCATTCCGTTCGTGTGGTGACGGGACGTCGAGCACGGACGCGTATCATTGGCGCCGAAGGAGAGATCAGCGACATGTTCTTCAAGATCGCCCCCGATTCGGTGATCGGCCGTTCCTGGATGACGCCGGGATATCCGCGCAGCCGCTGGATCCCGGTGGTGATGCTGGTCTGGTCGATCTGGATCTTCGCCACCCCGATGTTCTCGGGACAGCATCGCTGGCTGTGGCCGACGCTGGCGTCTTTCGCCGTATTCCTGCCGCTCTATTTCCGCGCCTATTACGGTCCGCGTTCGCAGATCCTCTGGTGCGCGCTCGGGATGACCGCATTGGCGGCGGTGCTGACGCCCGTCAACGTGGGTGCGCAAAGCTATCTGATCTATGCCTGCGCGTTCATCGCGTTCACCGGCGGGAGCCTGCGCGATGCCTTGCAACGCATGACGTTGTTGAATGCCCTGTATGCGCTCGAATGCCGGCTGCTGGGATGGCCCTGGCTTTTCATCGGCAGCGCCGTGCTGGTAGGCATGGCGGTCGGGGTGATGAACATCTTCTTCCGCCGCAACCAGCAGCAGGATGCCGAGCTGCGCCTGACCCACGACGAAGTGCGGCGGCTGGCCGCCACGGCCGAACGCGAACGCATCGGTCGCGACCTGCACGATCTGCTCGGACACACGCTTTCGCTGGTCGCAGTGAAATCCGAGTTGGCCAAACGCCTGCTGGATCGCGATCCGCAAGCGGCGGGCCGTGAAATCGCGGAAGTCGAGCGCGTGGCGCGCGAAGCGCTGGCGCAGGTGCGCAGCGCCGTCACGGGCATTCGTGCCGCCGCACTGGTATCGGAACTCGCCTCCGCCCGCCTGTTGCTGGAATCCGCGGGCGTCGCATTCGACTACAGCGCTCCGGAAGCGCCATTGTCCGCGGAAGTCGAAACCGCGCTGGCGCTGGTGTTGCGCGAAGCGGTCACCAACATCCAGCGACATGCGCGGGCCACCCGCGCGCAAGTGGAGTTCACGTGTGAAGGCAATCGCTTGTGCATGCGTGTGCGCGACGACGGCCGTGGCGGCATCGGGGTCCAAGGCAATGGTCTGACGGGCATGCGCGAGCGCATCGAAGCGATGGGTGGAACCCTGGAGATCCATTCCGAACGCAGACACGGCACCGAACTGGAAATCGCCTTGCCGCTGCCGGTCTCGCTCGAATCCGCGCCGACACAACCGGCGGCGCGCAACGGCGCAACCATCGCCGCATTGAGGCACGCATGATCCGCGTGCTGCTGGCGGAGGATCAGGCCATGCTGCGCAGCGCACTGGCCGCGCTGCTGGCGCTGGAATCGGATATCGACGTGCTCGGCTCCGCGCCGGATGGCGAAGCGGCGTGGCGCGAGTTGCAGCGGCTGAAACCGGATGTGCTGGTATCCGACATCGAGATGCCCGGCCTGACCGGACTGGAACTGGCGCAGCGCATCCGGCGGCAGGAATTGCCGGTCAAGGTGGTGATCGTGACGACGTTCGCGCGCTCGGGTTACCTGCGCCGCGCGCTGGATGCTGGGGTCAGCGGCTATCTGCTGAAGGACGCGCCGGCCGAGCAACTGGCCGACGCGTTGCGGAAAGTGCACCGCGGCGGCCGCGCGATCGATCCAGAGCTCGCGCTGGAAGCCTGGTCGGAAGCCGATCCCTTGAACGATCGCGAGCGGCAGGTGCTGCGCCTGGCGGGAGAAGGGAGGTCTGCCGGCGAAATCGCCACGCAGTTGAACCTGTCGCACGGCACCGTGCGCAACTATCTTTCGGAGGCGATCGGCAAACTCGGAGTGGGCAACCGCATCGAGGCATACCGGCTCGCACGGCAGAAAGGCTGGTTGTAATCCGCCGCGCTTGCGCGATGCGTACTCCGCATCGCGCGCGGCGGATTACAGGTGAGCCATGGATGGCGATCGGCAAATGCGCCATGGACGGCTGCTTGCGCGACGTTCAACGAAGTCAGGATCGCGTGCGCTTGGCTACGGGTGAGCCATGGATGGCGATCGGCAAATGCGCCATGGATGGCTGCTTGCGTAATGTTGAACGAAGTCACGCATCGCGCACCGATCTACAGGTGAGCCCTCGACGGCGACTGGCGAACACGCCATGGACGGCTGCTTGCGCGACGTTCAACGAAGTCAGGATCGCGCGCGCTCGGCTACGGGTGAGCCATCGACGGCGGCCGGCGAACACGCCATGGATCGTTGCTTGCCGTCATTTCAACGAAGCAGGCGCGGCACGTCGCCGCGCCACCAGCTCCGCTGCCATCCGTGCCGCCGCGAACAGGCTGGAAGGATCGGCCCGGCCGCTGCCCGCGATGTTCAGCGCGGTGCCATGATCCACCGACGTCCGGATGAAGGGCAGGCCTAGCGTGACGTTGACGGTGCGATCGAAAGCCTCGCTCTTCAACACCGGCAGTGCCTGATCGTGATACATCGCCAGCACTGCGTCGTAATGCGCGCGCTGCTGCGGCACGAAAGCCGTATCGGCCGGCAACGGCCCGACCAGATTCATGCCTTCCGCGCGCAGTGCGTCCATCACCGGAATGATCGTCTCGATTTCCTCCGGGCCAAGATGTCCGCCTTCGCCGGCATGGGGGTTCAATCCGAGTACCGCGATGCGTGGCCGCATGATCGCGAACTTCGAAGTCAGCTCCGCGTGAACGATGCGCAGCGTGCGAACCAGCGACTCACGCGTGATCGCTGCGGATACCTTCGACAGCGGCAGATGGGTGGTCGCGAGCGCAACGCGCAGCTCGGGCGAAGCCAGCATCATCACGACGTCGCTGCGCGCGCGTTGCGCGAAAAATTCGGTGTGGCCGCTGAAGGATTCGCCTGCTTCGTTGATCGCCGATTTCTGCACGGGTGCGGTGACCAGGGCATCGAATTCGCCGACCATGCAGCCGTCCGCTGCGCGCGCCAGCGCGTTCAACACGTGGAATGCATTGCGTGGATCCGGCCGGCCCGGAACTTCGGCAATGCGCAACGGGGTTTCGACCACGCGCAACATGCCTTGCGCGCGCAACGTTCGAGGCGCGCCATCGAACGGCTCGATGTGCAACGCGACGCCGCAGCGTTGCGCTGCATGTTGCAGCAAACCCGTATCGGAGATCGCGATCAGGTCGGCGGGGAAGGGCGAAGCCGCCAGCCGTGCGATCAGTTCAGGGCCGACGCCGGCCGGCTCGCCGGCGGTTAGCGCGAGCCGCGGCAGGGCCGGGACCGCAACGTCATTGCGTACCGGAGCCACCCGTGCCCGTGCTGGCGGTCTGGTCGCTGGCCAGCGCGCCCGGCATGCGGATGTCGATGTAGGCATCCGAGCGCAGGTCGCGCAGGAACTGCTGGTACGCCTCGGTGCCCTTGCGCGCGGCGATCGCCTGGCGTGCCTGTTCGCGCTGGATGTCGGCGGTCTTGTCGGCCTGGCGCGAGCCCAGCATCTGGATCAGATGCCAGGAGCCGTCCTGGCTCTTGAAGGGCTGCGACACCTGGCCCGGCTGCATGGTTGCGACCAGATTGCCGATGTCGCTGCCCCAGTCGCTGCTCATGAACCAGCCCATGTCGCCGCCGAGGTTGGCGGTGGTGGTGTCATCGGAATCCTTCTTGGCCAGCGTGGCGAAATCCTGATGCTGGTCGACCACCGCGTGGTAGATCTCGTTGATGCGGTTCTGGGCGTCCTGATCGGACACCAGCGCGCTCGTCTTGATCATGATGTGGCGTGCGTGATATTCGGTGACGATCTGGCGTGCATCGGCGCTGCGCTTCTCGATGACCTTGACGATGGTGAAACCGTCGGGCGTGCGCAGCGGCGCGGACGCTTCGCCGGCCTGCATCTGGTCGATCTGCGATGCGAAGGCGGGCGGCAATTCATCCACGCGGCGCCAGCCCAGGTCGCCGCCTTCCAGGGCGTCCTGCGCATCCGAGGAGCTGATGGCCTCGGCGCGGAAATCCTTGCCGGCCTTCAGGTCGGACTCGACCTTGTCGGCCTTGGCCTGCGCGTCGCCGATCGCCTTGGCGTCGGCGCCATTGGGCAGCGCGATGTCGATGTGGGCGAGATGCACTTCGCCGGCCTTGAACGCGGGATTGGCGATCATGTTGTCGATCTCCGCGTCCGATACCTGCGCGGAACCCTGCATCACCTGCTGCCTCAGGCGCTGGATCAGCAACTGGTCGCGCAGGTTGGCGCGGAACGCCGAGTAGTCGACGTTGTCCTGAGCCATCGCCTGTTGCAGCTGCGGCACGGTCATCTTGTTCTGCTGCGCGACCGAAGCGACCGCGGCATCCAGTTCGTCGTCGGAAACGCGCAGGCCGTTGTCGTTGGCGCGCTGTACCTGCAGTTTGTTCAGGATGAGCCGCTCCAGCACCTGCCGCTGCAGCACGTCGGGCGGTGGCAATTGCTCGGGATGCTGCGCGTACTGGTGCTGCACGCTGGCGATGGCGGCATTCAATTCGCTCTGCAGGATCACGTCATCGTTGACCACCGCAGCGATGCGGTCCAGCGTGGCGTCCTGCTGCTGATTGCCCGGTGGATTGTCGGCGCTGAGCAGTTGCGCGGAGGCGGGCAAGGCCGCAGCGGCGGTGAGCAGGAGGGCGGCGCAGAGAGAGGGAAGTGTTTTCATCTGGATGGCTGTGGTACAGCGGCGGATGCAGAACGCGGATTGTAGCGTAACGCGCTCCGGTTCCCGAGCGGATCCGGGGTTGCCGGCATCGTTGGACCGTGGCGGACGCTCGAGGTGCCCGAGACCGAACAGCGAACGTGGACGTATTCCCGGATCGGTTCTTCGCTTCCCGGAGCCGAGGGGCAGCTCGCTGTTGCGCAATGGGGCAGGCGGGATCCTTAAACAACCGGCAGCAAGCCCAAGTCGAGGAATCGACCGGCCGGCCTATTGATAGCCCATGATCGCGTGGTGCAGGAAGTCCTCTGTCTTCTCGCCATACCCCCCCAGGCCCTTGAACTCGATCTCGAAGAAGATCGCGTTGTTCTCGTTTCCCTGGTAGTCGCGCACGTAGTGGCGCGCCAGCACACGGGCTGCGGTGCAGCAGTTGTCCCATTCCACGCCCAGGAACGCGTCGATCACCTTCTTGTCCCGTAAGGAATAATCGTAGCGCCCGACCAGCTTCCAGCTGTCGCTGACGGGATATTCGCTTGAGACATCCACCTGCTCGAGCAGCCCGCGGCGGTAGCGGTAGGAAAGATTCAGCACGCCATCGGTCTTGATGCGTCGCTGCACGCCGATGGTGGAAACGTCGGTTTCGTCCGTATTGGGATTCCACTGCTGTGAAGCGGTCAAACGCCAGTCATCGGAAAGAGAGAGCTGCAGGTTGCCGACGTAATTTGAGCCGGTGTAATCCGTGGGCTTCACCCCCGGACGTCGCGTCACCAGTTGCGGGTCGAAATAGCGGATCTGACCGATGCTGGCCGAGAGCTTCTCCACACCGTTGTCGTCCAGCAGTCGTGTTGTCAGCGCCAGCGAAAGATTGTTGGCGTCTTCCTGCCGATCGGCGCCTGAGTAAGTGTTGGTACTGAACAACTGCCAGAAGTCGAAGGTCAACAGTCGCGTGTCGAATAGCGGCAGATCGTCCTGGTTGCGGTAGGGCACGCGCAAGTAGTAGACGCGCGGTTCCAGCGTCTGCGTGTAGGTGTTGCCGAACAGGGCGACGTTTTCGCGCTCGAAGATCAGTCCCGCATCCAGGTCGAAGATCGGCAAGCCGCGCGACGGCGAAGTCGGGCCGCCGGCCATCACCGGTTGTTGCAGGTTGTATGTGGTATAGCGATAGCCCAGCTCGGGTCTTACGAACCACGCAGCGCCCTGCATCGGCCAGGCGAGGTATGGATAGACGTCGGCGCGCTCGCCGCCGGGCCGAAACGGGCTCTCGAATCGCACCGCCTCCGTGTTGAGCCCCCACTCCGGGCCGCCGAGCGGTCCGAAAGGACGATCCGCGTTGAAATAGAGGCGCGGCAGACGACGGAACGGTTCACGCGAATCCGGGAGCGACGGATCGGTGAGCTGCCAGGCATCGGCGCCCACTCCCGCATCCCACCAGGTACCGTCACCGGTGAGATATGCCGACGACCGCAGTAGCGACGTCGCCGTGACCACCAGGCTGTTGCCGAAGTCTTCGAAATAGCTCTTGTCGCTGACATGGTTGATGTTGGCGTTGAATGTCCAGCCCGGCGCGAGATCGGTCGTATCCTGAAAATGCACGTGGCTGCGCTCTTCCTTCGTCACCTTGTCGTTGGGAAGGTAATCGAACTGGAGTTCTCCGCGGCTGTTGCCGAGCAGATAGCGGAACTCCCCGCCCAGCATCTCCCCGCGTTTCGTGTAGATGCTTGGCGTCAGCGTGGCGTCGTAATTCGGCGCGAGGTTGAAGTAGTACGGCAGGGCGAAGTAGAAACCGGCGTGGCTGCTGCTGCCGAACTCCGGATACAGGAATCCCGACTGGCGCTCCTTGTTGATCGGAAAGCGCATGTACGGCAACCACAGGATCGGCACGCCCTTCACGCGCAAGGTGACGTCGTGCGCGCGGCCGATGCCCGTGGTCTGGTCGGCGGCCATGTCATTGGAGCGGATTTCCCAGACGCGATCGCTGGGATCGCAGGTCGAGAAACTTCCCTGCGAATACACGGCATGATCCTCGTCCAGCACCTTGACCTGTTTGGCCGTGCCGTTGCCACGCGAGGTCAGCATCTGGTAACGCACGTTGTCAGCCACGCCCCGTTCCGGCGCGGTGGTGCCGCGCATCGAGTCGGCCGACATTAACTCGGTGCGGTCCTGGTAGCGCACGTTGCCCTGGGCCAGATACTCCGTGGTGTCCTGCGTGTAGTCGACGCGATCGGCGCGCAGCAATTGATCGAGCCGCTGCAGGCGCACGTCGCCGTAAAGATGGAACACATTGCTGTCGGGGCTTTCGGCGCGATCGGCCTGCATGTCGGAAGGCGAAAGCGATGCATCGCCGGTCGTCGGCAACCCCGGCACGTAGAAATCCAGCAGGTCGTTCTTCCTGCACAATGAAAAATCGTCGTGCTGGCGCGGACAGGTGAAGGCTCCCAGCGGACAGACGACACCGGAAGTTTGCGCCACCGCCGCTGCGGCGGGCAGCGCGACCAATGCAACGGCAAAGGCGAGCGCGCGCGGCTTCGGCGTGGGAGGTCGGCGCGGCACGAGGCGATCCTTCAATGCGAAACGCGCTAAAGCTAGCATAGCCATGGTGTTCGGTGGAGAAGCGGGACACGAATCGCGTTGCGGGAAGCTCACTTCCAGACGTTGCTGATGGGATAACGCCGCTCCCGGCCGAAGGCGCAGGTCGACACGCGCGGGCCCGGCGCGGCTTGTCGGCGCTTGAATTCGCTGGCGAGCACCATGCGCACCACGCGGTGCACGGTGTCGGCATCGAAACCAGCCGCGATGATCTCGACCTGCGACTGCGCACCTTCGATGTAGCGCGAGAGAATATCGTCGAGGATGTCGTAGGGCGGAAGCGAATCCTGGTCGGTCTGGCCGGCGCGCAATTCTGCCGAAGGCGCTCGTTCGATCACCGCGCTCGGGACGATTTCGCTTTTCCCGGGTCCCGAATCCGCAGTCCCGAGTTCCGCCTCATTGCGCCACCTCGCCAAACGATATACCTGCGTCTTGTAGACGTCTTTCAGTGGCGCGTAGGCGCCGCACATGTCGCCATAGAGCGTCGCGTAACCGACCGCCATCTCGCTCTTGTTGCCGGTGGTCAGCAGCAGCGCTCCGGTCTGGTTGGAGAGCGCCATCAGCAGCACGCCGCGGCTGCGCGATTGCAGGTTTTGTGCGGTAACGTCCTCCAGCGTCCCGCACGCAGGCGCCAACGAGCGATTGAGCGACTCGAAGGCGGATTCGATCGGGAGATCCAGATAGCGCACGCCGAGCGCTTGCGCCTGCGCGCGCGCTTCGCGCAAGGACAACTCCGAGGTGTATTGCGACGGCAGCATCACCGCGGTGACTTGCTCCGCGCCCAGCGCGTCCACCGCGACGGCCAGCGTCAAGGCCGAATCGATACCACCGGACAGGCCGAGCAGTACGTCCTTGAAACCGTTCTTGCCCACGTAGTCGCGCGCGCCGCGCACCAGGCCGGCGTAGAGGATCGCTTCTTCACTTTCATCGGCGCGCGCTGGCCAGTCCAACGCGCGCAGCGTGCGTGTTTCCGGTTCGAATTCGACGAACAGCAGGTATTCCTCGAACGATGGCGCGCGCGCGATCACTTCGCCATTCGCGGCGACGAGAAGGGATGCGCCATCGAACACCAGGTCGTCCTGTCCGCCGATCACGTTGACGTAGGCGATCGGCAGGTCGTTTTCCCGTGCGCGTTGCGCCAGCAGGGCTTCGCGCGTGGCGGCCTGACGCGTGTCATAGGGCGAGGCATTGATCACCAGCAGCAGTTGCGCGCCGTTCGCCGCCGCCTTCGCCGCCGGTTCGGCTTCCCAGATGTCCTCGCAGATCAGCAGCCCGATGCGCACCCCGTCGCAGTCGAAAACCAGTGGCTCGTGGCCTGGCCGGAACCAGCGCTTCTCGTCGAATACGGTGTAATTGGGCAGCGCCTGCTTGTGATATGTCGCGAGGATTTTGCCGTTCGTGATCACCGACGCCGCGTTGTAGACCTCGCCGATCGCGTGCGGATGTCCGACCACCGCCGTGATGCCGTCGATCTCTTTGGCAAGCGACGACAAATCGCGCTCGCAAGCCGCAAGGAATCCGGGACGAAGCAGCAGATCTTCGGCCGGATAGCCGCACAGGGACTGCTCGGGAAACGCGACCAGCGCCGCACCGCCCACGCGCGCCTCACTCGCCAGTTCGCGCATGCGCAACGCGTTGCCCGCGATCGCGCCGACCGGAAAATCACATTGGGCGAGAGCGAAACGCAGCGTGGGCACGTCCTTGAATCTCCCAAATGCAAAGGCCGCGACGAGCGCGGCCTTGCATTGTAAGCGGAAGTTCGAATCCGCTCAGTGCTTCATCTTTTCGGCCAGTGTCCTGCCCAGATCCGCCGGCGATTTCACCGTGGTGACGCCGGCCTTTTCCAGCGCCGCGAACTTGGCCGCCGCCGTGCCCTTGCCACCAGAGATGATCGCGCCGGCGTGGCCCATGCGCTTGCCGGCCGGAGCCGATGCGCCGGCGATGAATGCGACGACCGGCTTGGTCACGTTCTCGGCGATGAATTCCGCGGCTTCTTCTTCCGCGCTGCCGCCGATCTCCCCGACCATGATGATGCCTTTGGTCTGCGGATCGTCCTGGAACAGCCGCAAGCAGTCGATGAAATTGAGCCCGTTGATCGGATCGCCGCCGATGCCTATCACGGTCGACTGGCCCAGGCCGACATTGGTGGTCTGGAATACCGCTTCGTAGGTGAGCGTGCCCGAGCGCGACACGATCGCGACCGATCCGGGTTTGTGGATGTGGCCCGGCATGATGCCGATCTTGCATTCGCCAGGCGTGATGATGCCGGGGCAGTTCGGGCCGATCAGCACGGTATCCGGATATTCCTTCAACACGTTCTTGACGCGCAGCATGTCGAGGACGGGAATGCCTTCGGTGATGGTCACGATCACGCGCACGCCCGCGGCTGCGGCCTCGAGGATCGCATCGGCGGCGAAGGGCGGCGGCACGAAGATCATGGACGCATCCGCGCCGGTGTCGTCGACCGCGTCCTGCACCGTGTCGTAGACCGGCAGCCCGATGTGTTCGCTGCCGCCCTTGCCCGGGGTCACGCCGCCGACCAGTTTGGTGCCGTAATCCAGCGCCTGTTCGGAATGGAACGTACCCTGCTGGCCCGTGAAACCCTGACAGATGACCTTGGTGTTCTTGTTGACGAGGACGGACATTTCGTGGAAATCCTTCGATTACGTGTCGTTGACGAGCTTCGGCTACCGCAGCGCACCGTTGCACCGTGCGCCGAGAAGGCTGCTTCCACAACCCCCGCATCGCTGCTGCGCGGCGATGCCGCCCCTTGACTCAAGTGGGCGAAAAGCAGGTATCCGACCAACCCATTTGCATCTTTATGCCGCTTTCGCCGCAGCGACCGCTTTTTGCGCCGCATCGTTCAGATCATCTGCCGGCGTGATCTTCAAGCCGGACCCAGCGAGCAGGGCCCGGCCCTGTTCGACATTGGTGCCTTGCAGGCGCACGATCACGGGGATGGTGAGACCCACTTCCTTCACGGCCGCGATGATGCCTTCGGCGATCAGATCGCAGCGCACGATGCCGCCGAAGATGTTGACCAGGATCGCGCGCACCTTGTCCGACGACAGGATCAACTTGAACGCTTCGGTGACGCGCTCTTTCGTCGCGCCGCCGCCGACATCCAGGAAGTTGGCGGGCTCGCCGCCGGCCAGCTTGATCACGTCCATGGTTGCCATCGCGAGGCCGGCGCCGTTGACCATGCAGCCGATGGAGCCATCCATCGTCACGTAGTTCAAGTGATTCGCCGCGGCTTCGGCCTCGGCGGGGTCTTCCTGCGACACGTCGCGCATGGCGGCGAGTTTGGGATGGCGGAACTCGGCGTTGTCGTCGGAGTTGACCTTGCCGTCCAGCGCGATGAGATCCCCGGATTTCACGATCGCCAGCGGGTTCAACTCTATCAGCGAGAGGTCTTTTTCGTTGAATAGCTTGTACATCCCCAACATGATCTTGGTGAGCTGGTTGACCTGCTTAGGGTTCAGGCCCAACGCGAAGCCGAGCTGACGGCATTGATACGGCTGCAACCCTGAAACGAAATCGACGATCACGGTGTGGATGTCGTCGGGCGTTTCGCGGGCGACCTGCTCGATGTCGACGCCGCCGCGCGCGGAGGCAATGAAGGCGACCGCTTTCGCGCCGCGATCGACCAGCATCGATAAATACAATTCCTTGGCGATGTCGTTGGCTTCGGTGACTAACACGAGCTTCACCGGCAGCGCTCGGCCGCCGGATTGATACGTCTGCATGTTCTTGCCGAGCATGCCGACCGCGGCGGCCTTCACTTCGTCCAGCGATTTGCAGAATTTCACGCCGCCGGCCTTGCCGCGCCCGCCCGCGTGGATCTGCGCCTTCACCATCCATTGCTCGCCACCCAGCGCGCGCGCGGCCTCGACCACGGCCTCGGGCGTGTCCGCCACCCTGCCGGCCGGCACCGCGATGCCGAACTCGGCGAACAACTGCTTGGCCTGATACTCGTGAAAGTTCATGTTCGGATTCTTTAGCCCTTGTTGAAGAGTGGCCGCGCAAAAGCTTGCGTCGCGGCCGCGAATGGCCGATTTCGGTCTCCGCGACCACGACAGATCGCGGAACAAACCCCTATTGTTGCGGCAAGCGCGTCCCAAGTCCAATGACGGCGCCTCGGAGTCCCGGGGATTTTCATCGGGGTCGGAGCCGGCGCACTTGTACGCGGCAGGCGCACGCACGATCATCACCGCGTGTCGAACATCAGCGCCGCCAGCACCCGGTTGGCACCCCTCGCGGGGGAACACATCCGCCGCGAGCTGTACGTGCTCAATATCTACCGCGTGTTGCAGGCGTTGGTGTTCCTCGGACTTTCTCTCAGCGACGTGCTGGTCAACTGGATGCCGATGCGTGCCCCGGTGCTGGCGCGCGCGGTCGCGTTGCTCTATCTGCTGTTCGCGTTGCTGGTGTTCTCGCGCACGCGGCGGATGCCACGCCGCCTGATCGGCAGCGTCAGCGCCTGCCTTGCCGTCGACGTGATCGTGGCGCTGGCGGCCGCGCTGGTACTGCCGGGCGCGCACACAGGCATCGCCGCGATGCTGGTGATCAACGTCGGCGCGGGCGCGCTGCTGCTGCCGCCGCGACTGGGTGGGTTGTTCGCAGCGCTGGCTGCGCTGGCGATGGTCGCGCAGGCATTGCTCGGCGTGGACGACGTCGGTCGCAACCTGCTGGAATCGGGCCTGTTCGGCACCGCCTACTTCGCCACCGCCTCGCTGTGCTACGCGCTTGGCAACCAGATGCGCGCGAGCGAAGCGCTGGCCGAGCGGCGTGGCCTGGATCTCGCCAACCTGAGCCAGGTCAACGAGCTGATCATCCGCCGCATGAAGACCGGCGTGCTGCTGGTGGATGACGCCAACCACATCCACCAGATCAACGAATCGGCGTGGCTTCTGCTCGGCAATCCTTCCAGCGACCGCCGCGATCTCGGCGAAGTCGCGCCGGAACTGTCGCGCCGCCTGTATCACTGGCGTACCACGAACAAGGCCGATTCCACCGCGATCGCGCTGGCCGAGGGCGTGCCCGAAGTGGTGCCGCGCTTCACGCGCCTGGCCGCGAACGACGATTCGCACGTGCTGATCTTCCTGGACGACACCTCGCTGGTGTCGCGCCGCGCCGAACAGTTGACGCTGACCACCTTGGGGCGACTGTCCGCATCGATCGCGCACGAGATCCGCAATCCGCTGGCCGCGATCCGTTATTCCGCGCAACTGCTGGCCGAATCGAAGGTCATTCCCGACACCGACCAGCGCATGATCGAGATCATCAACAACCACTGCGGCCGCTTGAACGAGATCATCGAGAATATCCTGCAATTGTCGCGGCGCGAGCGTTCGCGTCCCGAAGCGCTGGACTTGAATGCGTGGGCGTTGACTTTCATCGAGGAATACAAGGAATCCAACGACCTCGCCGGCGACAGCCTGCGCGCGCTGCTGTATCCGCACGCGGTGGAAGCGCTGGCCGATCCGCAGCACCTGCAACAGGTGGTGTGGAACCTGGTGCAGAACGCGTTGCGTTATGGCCGCCTGCCGGACGAGCCCGCGCGCGTGATGGTGGTGGCGCGGCTGGCGAGCGACGAAGGCCCGCCGCTGATCGAGGTGATCGATCGCGGCCCCGGTATCCCGCCCAAGGTCGCCGCGCAGATCTTCGAACCCTTCTTCACCACGCATCAGTACGGCACTGGCCTGGGCTTGTATCTGGCGCGGCAGATGTGCGAAGCCAATCAGGCGAGCCTGGAATACGTGCCGGTCGCAGGCGGCGGCAGTTGTTTCCGCATCACCCTCACCGCGCCGGTGCGGTTGCCCTTGCCGGAAGCCTGATCCCTTTTTGCTCGCGGGCGCCGCACGCGCTACCCTGATCGCGAGGCGAATCGGGGGCTTGTCGGGAATGGGCAACAGCAAACAAACCGTCCTGGTCGTGGACGACGAACGCGACATCCGCGAACTGCTGAGCATCACGCTCGGGCGGATGGACCTCAACGTCGATGCCGCCGCCAACGTTTCCGAAGCCAAGCGCATGCTGGGCGAGCAGCACTACGACCTGTGCTTCACCGACATGCGCCTGCCCGACGGCACCGGGCAGGAAGTGATCGAACTGATCGCGCGGCAGTATTCCGACACGCCGGTGGCCATGATCACCGCCTACGGCAACGTCGAGGCCGCGGTCGAAGCGCTGAAGGCCGGTGCATTCGATTTCGTCACCAAACCGGTCGACATCAACATGCTGCGCCGGCTGGTGCAGACCGCGTTGAAGCTGACCGAGGAGAAGCAGTCCGGGGCGACGTCGGCGCAGGGCCGCCTGATCGGCGACTCGCCCGCGATCCAGGACGTGCGCGGACGCATCGAGAAACTGGCGCGCAGCCAGGCGCCCGTGTACATCAGCGGCGAATCGGGCGTGGGCAAGGAACTCGTTGCCCGGTTGATCCACGAGCAGGGTCCGCGCGCGCAAGGTCCGTTCGTGCCGGTCAACTGCGGCGCGATCCCTTCCGAATTGATGGAGAGCGAATTCTTCGGCCACAAAAAAGGTTCGTTCACCGGTGCGCACGCGGACAAGGACGGCCTGTTCCAGGCGGCCAACGGCGGCACGCTGTTCCTCGACGAAGTCGCGGAGCTGCCGATCCACATGCAGGTGAAATTGCTGCGCGTGATCCAGGAAAAGGCGGTGCGGCCGATCGGCGGCCGCGGCGAAATCGGCGTGGACGTGCGCATTCTTTCCGCCACGCACAAGGACCTGGCGCGGCTGACGCAGATGAGCCAGTTTCGCCAGGACCTGTTCTATCGCATCAACGTGATCGAGTTGCGCGTGCCGCCGCTGCGCGAGCGCCGCAACGACGTGCCGAAACTGGCATCGCGCATCCTCGAGCGGCTGGCCGGACAATCCGGCATGGCCGTTCCGCGCCTGAAACCCGAGGCGCTGGAAGCGCTGACCGAGTACGACTTTCCCGGCAACGTGCGCGAGCTGGAGAACATCCTCGAACGCGCGATCGCATTGTGCGAGCACGGCGTGGTCACCGTCGGCGACCTGATGCTGAAACCTTCCCCGCCTTCGCGCGTGCGCGATGAGGACGAGGACTACGAAGACGACGGCGACGACCTGGGTGGCAGCGCGGATGGCGTGGGACTGGACGACTACATCTCCAACGTCGAGCGCGAGGCGATCCTGAAGGCGCTGCAGGAAACCCGCTACAACAAGACCGCCGCGGCGAAAAAACTCGGCATCACCTTCCGCGCGCTGCGGTACAAGCTGAAGAAGCTCGCGATCGATTGAGCGTGGAGCTGGTGGCCCCCGGCGCGTCGTGCCGCCGCTTGAACCTCTGACACTTCAAATCGCGCGACAACGCGAGTATGAAGTGCGGATTCCTGCCGGGGAGAGTGCCATGCATCCTCGTGTCCGCCTGATCGCGTTCGTCTTTTCGCTCGCGCTGCCGTTGTCGTGCATGGCGCAGGAACCGACGCCCGCCACGGCAGGGTTCACCCTGCAACAGGTGCTGGACTATCCGTTCCCGCAGGATTTGACGGCAGCGGAGAAGGGCGACCGCATCGCCTGGGTCATCGATCTGCGCGGCGTGCGCAATGTCTGGATCGCGCAGGCTCCGGATTTCAAACCGCGGCAACTGACGCATTTCACCGAAGACGACGGGCAGGAGCTCACCAATCTCACGTTCTCGCCATCGGGCGATGCGCTGGCTTTCGTGCGTGGCGGAGATCACGACGAAAACTGGCCGGCCGAAGGAAACCTCGCGCCCGATCCTGCTGCGGGTCCGAAGCAGCCCAAAGTGATGCTCTGGGCCGCGCGTTTGCCGAATGGCGACGTGCACGAAGTGACTGAAGGCGATGCGCCGTCGATTTCCTCCAGCGGCAAGCTGGCCTACATCAAGGACGACCAGGTTTGGACGGCTTCGCTGGATTACCGCGGCGACCCGGAAAAGGAATCGGACGAGCGCGCCGGCGGCGAGCACAAGGATTCAAGGAAGCGCGGCGATGAAAAGCATTCGAGCGGCGAACCCAAACGCCTGTTTTTCGATCGCGGCAAGGACAGCGAACTGCGGTGGTCGCCGGATGGCAGCAGGCTCGCGTTCGTTTCCGATCGCGATGACCACAGTTTCATCGGCGTCTACACCGACGAACACACGCCGATAGAGTATCTCGCGCCCAGCACGCACCGCGACGACATGCCGCGCTGGTCGCCGGACGGCACGCGCATCGCCTTCACGCGCGCGCCGGGCGACGGCGGGCCGCCGGAACCGATGCTGAAGTTGACGCCGCATCCGTGGTCGATCTGGGTGGCGGATATCGCCAGCGGCAATGGGCAAGCGGTGTGGAACAGCCCCGACACGCTGCTCGGTTCTTATCCCGAAACCGCGGGTGGGGCCAATCTGGACTGGGCCGCGGGCGATCGCCTGATCTTTCTCGCTGACCTCGACAACTGGCCGCACCTGTATTCGATTGCGTCGCACGGTGGCGACCCGCTGCTGTTGACGCCCGGCAAATTCATGGTCGAGGACGTGGTGTTGAGCCGCGACAAGCGCTCATTGATCTACAGCGCCAATACCGGCAGCGACAAGGACGATCGCGATCGCCGGCATCTGTTCTCGGTATCGGTGGATGCAGCACAGCCGCACGCGCTGACGCAGGACACTCGATTGCAGTGGACTCCGGTGGTCGCGGGTGGGGACGCAATCGCCTTCATCGATGCCGGTGCGCAACAACCGCCGATGATCGTCGCGATGCGCAATGACGGCAACGACCGCCGTCCGCTGCAACCGGATCTCCTGCCGCGCGATTTTCCCGCCGCGCAACTGGTGACGCCGACGTCGGTCGGCTTCACCGCGGCCGACGGTACCTTGGTGCACGGACAACTGTTCCGTCGCGCCGATGCGAGCGGCGAACAGCCCGCCGTGATCTTCGTGCACGGCGGTCCGCCACGGCAGATGTTGCTGGGCTGGCACTACATGGACTACTACAGCAACGGCTATGCGGTGAATCAATATCTCGCCGATCACGGATTCACCGTGTTGTCGGTGAATTACCGGCTCGGCATCGGTTACGGCCACGCGTTCCATCATCCGGAGAAGTGGGGCCCGACCGGCGCCTCCGAATACCAGGACGTGCAGGCCGGCGCGAAGTTCCTGCAACGCCTGCCGGGCGTCGATGCGCAGCGCATCGGCATCTGGGGTGGTTCCTACGGCGGCTATCTCACCGCTCTGGCACTGGCGCGCAACTCCGACATCTTCAAGGCCGGCGTGGACCTGCACGGCGTGCACGACTGGACGCGCTTCAACGAAGGCTGGATCGGCAAGCCGCCGGAACGTTACGAGCAAGGTGACCGCGAAGAAGCGATCAAGGTGGCGTGGCAGTCGTCGCCCGATGCCGATGTGGCGAAATGGACTTCGCCCGTACTGCTGATCCAGGGCGACGACGACCGCAACGTGCGTTTCTTCCAGACGATCGACCTCGCGCGCCGCCTGGACGAGCGACACGTGCCTTATCAGGAGA
>DASXWZ010000074.1:0-11801 GCA_036503375.1 Rhodanobacteraceae bacterium
CCGCGAGCGCCGCCTCGATCACCGCTGCGTCTTCGGGATCGCGCACGTAGACTTTCAAGGGCGAAGCCGAATCGAAGTCGCGCGCGCCCGAAGCGTCGAGCAGCGCGCGCAGGTTGACGCAAGTCTCCCTCACCTGCGCGGCCACGTCGGATCCATGTTGCGAAGCGTGCCCGACCACGGCGGCGGTGCCTGAAATCGCCAAACCGCCGTTCGGCAACTTCAGCGCACGCGCGAAGCTGGGCGGCGTGGGCCCGTATTGGCGGGGATAACGCCATGCGCTGACCTGGCGCGGGTTTTCCAGCGCCTCGCCCGGCAGCATGGCGCACAGCGCATACACCTGCAGCAGTCCCTGAGTGTCACGGTGCCCGATCGCGGTCGCCGCCGGATAGCTCTGGATGCCGTGCGCGGCCAAGCCGCGGCCACGACCGATGCAGAACCGGCGGTAACGTTCCGAGTCGCCTTCGCCTTCGTTGATCGCATGCACGTAGTTCCAGACGCGTAGCAGGTGGCGTTCCTCGCGCGCGGCGGCGAAGCCGCACAGTGTTCGGTATGCAAATTCCGAAGCGGCTTCGATGCCGCCGTGTTCGCTTTCATGCACGTCCAGCGCAGCGAACAGCCAGCCGCCACCGGCCGACCACCGCACCGCTCCCTCGGTGCCGCAAGCGACTTCGGCATCCACCCACCAATGCTCGCGCGGCGCGGCGCCCGGAGCGGACAGCGGCACGCGCAGAGCACGCGGATCATCCGGAAGCGTCACTTCGCCGAAGCCGAGCAACGCGAGTGTTCCGGGTGCCTCGAGCAGTTCGTTTGCTTCGCCTTGATATCGGACCGCGAAGCGAGCCAGTCGCGCCGCGTTCAGCACGGTGGGAAATCACATGTTGGAGCGGGGATTCGCGACATCGAAGAGAGCCTGTCAAAAGCCCGTCATGTTACACTGCGCGGCTGCCGCAGGGGACGGCATGGAGCGTTGAGACAGATGGCCGAGCAGACCACAGCCGAGCACGAACTCGCCGAATTGATCGTCAGCAATTTGAACCTGGATGGGGTGAGCTCCGCGCAGATCGATCCGGAGGCGCCGTTGTTCGGCGGCGAACTGGGGCTGGATTCCATCGATGCGCTTGAGCTGGCGCTGGCGGTGTCCAAGCGCTACGGATTCCAGTTGCGTTCGGACAATCCGGACAACCGCCGCATCTTCGGTTCGCTGCGCGCGTTGGCGCAACACATCGAGCAGCATCGCGCGAGCTGAGTCGGATCCCCGCAGCGGTTATTGCGTTCCGCTGGCCGCCTCGGCTTCGAGTGCCTTGGCGCGCAACGTGCGGTAGCGCTGCAACTCGACGTCGAACTGCTGCGCGGTTTGCTCACGTTCGTGTTGCATGCGCGCTACTTCGTTGCGCTCGTCGGCGACGCTCTGGCGCTGGTCGATGACGCGTTTGCGCAGGTACGCCGGCACGGGTTCGCCGCTGCGCTCCAGTTCCGCCGCGTGTGCCAGCAGGTCGGCGAGGCTCTGCTCCTGGCTGCGCAGGTTGGATTGGGTGGTGTGGATGCTCTGCTGCATCTGCGCCAGTTTGGCCTGGTGCGCTTCCTTCAGCTCGGTCTCGTTCGGATAGGCGGCGAGCAATTGGGTGTCGGCAAGGGCCTGCTGCTGTGCCGCCCGTTTTGCCGCGGCCAGGCGCGCCGCTTCTGCTGCGGCCGCCGCGCGTTCGGTCGCGGTCTTCTCGCGTTCGACGTGCCGTACCAGCAAACCCTGGTCATTGACGATGTCGTAGCCGAAGCGCACGGCTTCCGGGGGGATGCTGTCGCTGTAGTGCACGACGCCCTGCGCGTCATGCCAGCGGAAATGCGTGGTCGGCGTCGCGTTCCCCGCCCAGGCGGTGCTCGCGCACAGCAGGACGAAGATAAGGGCGGGCGGCAGAAACAGGCGCATCGGTTTCCTCACGTCGGAACGCGGCGGACGTTAGCAGAACTCTTCATGCAAGAGGCGCGCCGCATCACCTTCACACGCCATGGCGGGCGCGATAGTCGGCCATCCGTTCCCGCTGGCCGGCCAGCTCGGGCCGATCCGCGGCATAGCCCATCAGATCCTCGAGAGAGGCGATCGCGATGACCGGTACGCCATGTTCCGCGGTCAGTTCCTGGGTGGCCGAAAGCGCCCCGGCGCCGCGCTCCTGGCGATCCAGCGCCACCAACAGGCCCGCGGGTTGGGCGGCGCCTGCCCGGATCAGCGCCAAGGATTCGCGCACCGCGGTGCCGGCGGTGATCACGTCGTCCACGATCAGCACGCGGCCGTGCAAAGGCGCGCCCACCAGGGCGCCGCCCTCGCCGTGATCCTTGGCCTCCTTGCGGTTATAGGCCCACGGCAGGTCGCGGTCGTGCCTTTGCGCGAGCGCGATGCCGCAGGCCGCGGCCAGCGCGATCCCCTTGTAGGCCGGACCGAACAGCATGTCGAACTGCAGGCCCGATTCCATCGCGGCGGCAGCGTAAGCCTCGCCCACTTGCGCCAGTGCCGCGCCGGAGTCGATGCGTCCAAGGTTGAAGAAATACGGACTGAGCCTTCCCGATTTCAGCGTGAAATCGCCGAAACGCAGCGCGCCGCGAGCGAGCGCGAGATCGAGGAAGGCGCGTTGGTAAGGTCGAAGCATGGCGGTGGGAGGCGGGGCGCAGGGAGCGATCTTATCAATGCCCCGCATGGCAGCGCGTCAGCATCGGGTAATCTTCGCCTCATCCCCGTCCACCTCACTCCTCCCCGCTCGTGAAAATCATCACCTTCAATGCCAACGGCATCCGATCCGCCGCCAGCAAGGGATTCTTCGACTGGTTGCGCCGGCAGAACGCGGACGTGGTCTGCGTGCAGGAAACCAAATCGCAGGAAGATCAGCTGAGTGATCCGATGTTCCGGCCGGATGGCCATCATTGCTTCTACCGCGATGCGATCACCAAGAAGGGCTATAGCGGCGTGGCGATCTATTCACGGCGCGAGCCGGACGAGGTTCGCACGAAGCTCGGCTGGAGCGCATTCGACGATGAGGGTCGCTATCTGGAGGCGCGCTTCGGCAAGTTGAGCGTGGTCTCGCTGTACGTACCTTCCGGATCCTCGGGCGAGGACCGCCAGCGCTTCAAGTTCAAGGTCATGGAGTGGATCAAGCCGGTTTTCGGCGAATGGCTGGCGAGTGGGCGCGACTACATAATTTGCGGCGACTGGAACATCGTGCGCGCGCGCAACGACATCAAGAACTGGACATCGAACCAGAAGAACTCCGGGTGCCTGCCGCCCGAGCGCGCGTGGTTGAACGGCTTGATCGCGGATGAATACGGTGACGGTTCGCCGCAGCCGAAACAGGGCTGGTGCGATGCATTCCGCATCGCCAATCCGGACGCAGTGGAATACACGTGGTGGTCCAACCGCGGCGCTGCGCGCGCGAACAACGTCGGCTGGCGCATCGACTATCAGATCATCTCGCCTTCGTTGCGCGGCAGGGTGAAGGGTTGCGCGATCACGCCGAGTCCGCGCTTTTCCGATCATGCACCGTTTTCAGTCGAATACGATGCGGTGGACTACGCGACGGATGCGCGCTGAAGCTCCCCAGGCGCGCCCGGCGACAAATGCGCATGATCCGCAACGCAAGCGGACCCTCGTCGCGGTCACCGTGCTGGGCTTCGCTTCCGGCCTGCCGCTGGCGTTGTCCAGCAGCACGCTGGAAGCCTGGTGCGCGGTATCGGGATTGAGCCTGAAAACGATCGGCGCGCTGAAACTGGTGGGTCTGGCCTACGTGCTGAAATTCCTGTGGGCGCCATTGCTGGATCGTTTCAACATCCCGGGTCTGGGAAGGCGGCGAGGGTGGATGCTGGCGATGCAGTTCGGCATCATCGCGGTATTGGTGGCCATCGCGAGTACTTCGCCGCAACAATCCCTCACCGCGATCGCCATCCTCGCTTCCACGCTCGTGTTGTTTTCGGCGACGCAGGACACCGCAATCGACGCCTACCGCACCGATCAGTTACTGCCGCAGGATCGTGGCCTGGGCGCGGCGCTGGGCGTCGGTGGCTATCGCGTGGCGATGCTGGTGTCGGGAGGCCTGGCGCTGGTGCTGGCGGCGAGCGCGGGCTGGCATTTCACCTATCTGTTGATGGCCGCGCTGATGGGCTTGGGCGTGGTGGCCTCGCTGTGCGCACCCGAGCGTGACTTTTCCTCGACACAAACAGTCGGCTTGCTGCGCGCATTCACCGAACCGCTGAAGGAAATCTTTTCGCGCCGCAACGCATGGCGGTGGCTCGCGCTTGTGTTGCTGTACAAGCTCGGCAACGCCTTCGCCTTGAGTCTTTCCACCACTTTCCTGCTGCGCGGTGCCCATTACGCACTGGCGGAAGTCGGCTGGGTCAACAAGGTATTCGGGCTGGCGGCCACCATCGTGGGTGCCTTCGTCGGCGGCCTGTTGCTGGAACGCTGGAGCCTGCGTCGTGCGTTGTGGGTGTTTGGCGTGTTGCAAGGTTTGGGCGTACTGGGATTCCTCGCCGTAGCGCTGGGCTGGAACGGTTTCACCGCGTTGGTCACGGCGGTCGCCAGCGAAAATTTCACGTCCGGTCTGGGTACAGGCGTATTCGTCGCATTGCTGATGGCGATGTGCGACCGCCGGTTCAGCGCCACCCAATACGCCCTGTTCAGCGCGCTGGACGCGGTGGGCCGGATCGCTCTCGGGCCGGTGGCCGGCTGGGTGGCGCAAGCGCTGGGCTGGCCGATCTACTTCGGCATCGCACTCGCCTGCGCTGCTCCCGGGCTATTGTTGCTGTGGGCGTTGCAAGGTGAATTTTTGCAACTTCCCGGCACGCGAGCCCCGGCATGAGTCATGCTTTGGTTGTGGCAAACAGGGGGCAAACCTCATGACCGAAACAATGACGCTGCAACTGGACGAAGCCGTGATGGCGCGCTTGCGCGCGGTCGCCCGCACGCACGGCTGCGAGGTCGAAACGCTGGCGGCCCAGGTGCTCGACGACCTGCTGCCTTGCGCGGCAGACATCGCGCCTGAACTGGACGCGGACTGGAATCAGGATGAAGCCGCGTTCCTGGATCACGCAGCGCAAGCTTTCGACCGGGTTCCGCCAGGAAACTTGCGCAGCCGGCGCGATGTCACCGAGTGGGACAAACCGCTCAGTTGATTTCCCGTTTCTGGCTCTGGTCGCCGGCCGGATGGGAATGGCGAATCAGGGCTTTGCTTCGGATGTCGCAAACGGTTGATACACGCCGCCCAGAACGCGCGGACCTCGCGCGCCGGTGACAGCGGGCAGGTTGCCAGGGCCGCCCGCGAGCCGCTCACGCGCCAGCCAGGAAAACGCCATCGCCTCGATGTAATCCGGGTCCACGCCGAATTCGGCTGTGCTGCGCACGCGACGCGGCGCCAGGGCGCTTGCGAGCGAGTGCATCAGCAGCGGATTGTGCACGCCGCCGCCGCAGACCAGAACTTCATTAGCATCGACCGCGTGCGCCTGCACGGCGTCGGCAACACTGCGCGCGGTCAGTTCCACCAGTGTCGCCTGTACGTCCTCGGCGGATGGTGTGCCCGCGCCCAGCCGCGCGCGCAGCCAGTCGAGGTGAAAGTGTTCGCGCCCCGTGCTCTTGGGGGGCGTGGTGCGGAAATACGCGTCCTCCAGCAGGCGCTCCAGCAGCGCGTGATCCACTTGCCCGCGCGCGGCGAGCGCACCATCGCCATCGAACGCATCGCCCGTGTGCAGTGAGCACCAGGCATCCAGCAATCCGTTGGCCGGACCGACATCGAAGCCCAGCACCGAGCCATCCGCGCGCAGGATGGTGAGATTGGCGATGCCGCCCAGGTTCAACACGCCGCGCACTTCGCCCGGTCGCGCGAACAGCGCGGCATGGAAAATCGGCAGCAGCGGCGCGCCGTGTCCGCCGGCGGCAAAGTCGGCGCGACGGAAATCCGCCACCGTGGTGATCTGCAGCCGTTCGGCGATCAGGTTCGGATCGCCGAGCTGCAGGGTGAACCGCGGATCGGCATACGGACGATGCCGGAGCGTTTGTCCATGCGAACCGATCGCGCGCACATCGCGTGAATCCATTCGCGCCTGAACCAACAATGCCTCCGCGGCGTCGGCAAAACAGCTGCCGATCGACGCATCCAGCGCGCCGACTTCATCCAGCGTGGTCACCCCGTCGCCCTGTGCCAGTCCCAGGATGCGCGCGCGCAGCTCGGATGGGTACGGGTGGGTCAGCGCCGCGTGCAGCCGCGGCGAAGGTTCGAACGAGGCGAGCGCCGCATCGATGCCGTCGGCGCTGGTGCCGGAGATCAGTCCCAGATACAACTCGGTGCGTTCCGGTTGCACCACGCGATCGATCGAGTCAATCGAGGTTGGCTTTGCCGTCGCGCGTGGCGCTGGCCAGCCTGCGGTTGTCGTCCACCATCTGGATGCGCGCCAGCAGCGACGCATTCTGCGCGCGGAATTGCGCCATCAGCTTGCCCGACAGCGGCTCCGGTTTGGGCAGCGTCACCGTCAGCGGATTGCGCTGCACGTCATCCACCCGGAACTCGTAGTGCAGGTGCGGGCCGGTGGCCATCCCGGTCATGCCGACGTAACCGATGATCTGGCCCTGGCGCACGTGTTCTCCCACGCGCTCATTGGAGGCGAAGCGCGACATGTGGCCATAAGCCGTGCTGATGTCCTTGTTGTGCTGGATGATCACAAAGTTGCCGTAGCCGTGTTTCTGGCCACGAAACTTGATTACCCCGTCGCCGGCCGCATAGATCGGCGTGCCCATCGGTGCGGCGTAATCCACTCCCTTGTGCGCGCGCATGTAGCCGAGGATCGGGTGCTTGCGCAAACCGAATGTCGAAGAGATGCGGGTGAAATCCACCGGCGTGCGCAGGAAGGATTTCTTCAGTGGCCGACCGTCGGCGCTGTAGTACGAAACATCGCCGTCGGAATTTTCGAAACGCATCGCGGTGTAGCGCGTGCCGTCGTTGACGAATTCTGCGGCGATGATGTCGCCCTCGTGCAGGTATTCGCCGTCGCGATACACGTCGTCGTAGATCACGGTGAAGCTGTCGCCGGCCTGGAGGTCCTGCGCGAAATCGATGTCGTAGCCGAACACCTTGGCGAGCTTCAGGATCATCGCATTGCTCATGCCGGCCTTGCTGCCCGCCGCAAACAGCGAGCCTTCGACCACGCCATGCGCAATGTGCTCCCGCCGTTCCACCGCGCGCGGGGTCACTTCCTCCACCAACGGGCCGCTGGCGTTCTTGAACAGCAGCGTCACGCGATTCGCGGGGTCGCGGTCGAAACGCAACGCGCGCAATTCACCGGACGGACCGAGCAGGAACGCGATCTCGTCGCCGGGATGGATGCGCTTCAGGCCGGCCACGTCCTTGCCGCTGCCGAGCACGCGCGCGAGATCGTTCGCGGAAAGGTCATGATCGTTGAAGATATCGCCCAGCGTCTGTCCGGGTTTCACCCGCACCACCTGCCAGTCCTCCACCGCGGGCACCGACGGCTGGATCGGCAGCGGCGGCAACGCCAGTGCCAGCATGGTGTGCGGCGTCGGCGCAGCGGGATGTCGCATCGCCCTCGCCCAGACGGGCAAGCCGACACACGTCAGCAACGCCAACAGCAATGCCCCCCCGGAAAGCACCCAGCGTTCGCGACTCCAGCGAATCGGCGCAGCCAAGGCGCCGCGACCGAACGACCAATGCGAACAACGCGCGTAGAAATGGGAATGTCGGCGCTGCGCCTTGCGGCAGATGGCTTGACGACGCACATGGTGCGGGATGGCGGCGCGGCGCGGACGGAACTTCATCGGCGGATTTCCAGCGGACAACGACGACGGGCGCGCGTACCATAGTCGCCTCGTAAAGACGGCGTCAATCCCTTGCCGCACAAAGATTTGCGTGCAGTTTCTCATTTAACGCACAATTAACTTCCACGACACTTTCACTCTGCGAACGCGGGCGCATTTCCTCGCGCGCGCGCTCGCTTCCGGACGGCAAAGATGGGCAATCCAGCAGACAGGTCGGGCAATGCGCTGGCGCTGATCCGGCGCGGCGCGGACGAGATCCTGAAGGAAGAGGAATTGCGTGCGCGCCTGGAATCCGGCCGACAGCTGCGCATCAAGGCAGGCTTCGACCCCACCGCGCCGGACCTGCATCTGGGCCACACGGTGCTGCTCAACAAGATGCGGCAGTTTCAGGATTTGGGCCACACGGCGATTTTTTTGATCGGCGATTTCACCGGGATGATCGGCGATCCCTCCGGCAAGAACGCGACGCGCAAGCCACTCACGCGGGAGGAAGTGCTCGCCAATGCCGAGACATATGCGGCACAGGTGTACAAGGTGCTGGATCGCGCGCGCACGGAGCTGCGTTTCAACTCCGAGTGGTTTGGCAAGATGGATGCGGCCGGCATGATCAAACTGGCCGCCGCGCATACGGTGGCGCGCATGCTCGAACGCGATGATTTCGCCAAACGCCACAAAGCGCAGCAACCGATCGCGATCCACGAATTCCTCTATCCATTGGTGCAAGGCTACGACTCCGTCGCATTGAAGTGCGACGTCGAACTCGGCGGCACGGACCAGAAGTTCAATCTGCTGATGGGCCGCGCATTGCAGGAACAGCACGCCCAACCGCCGCAGATCGTGCTGACGATGCCGCTGCTGGAAGGCATCGACGGCATCAACAAGATGTCGAAATCTCTCGGCAACTACATCGGCATCAACGAGCCCGCGATCGACATCGTCACGAAAACGATGAAAATCGATGACAAGCTGATGTGGCGCTGGTTCGAGTTGCTGTCATTCGAGAAATCGCTGGACGATATCGCGCGCATGAAAGGCGACGTGGAAGGCGGACGAGCCAATCCGCGCGACTTCAAATTGCAACTGGCGCGGGAACTGGCAGCGCGTTTCCAGGGCGAGGCGGAAGCCGAACGTGCGATCGCCGCATGGCACGCGGTGGTGCGCGGAGAAGGCGATACCGCGCTGCTGCCGCTGACGGAAATCGCGGTACCGGCGGCCGGCTTGAAGTTGCCCGCGTTGCTTACGGCGGCCGGATTGACCGCCAGCAATTCGGAAGCCAATCGCAAGATCAGGGAGCGCGCGGTACGGGTCGACGCGCAGGTGATCGAAGACGCGCAGCGGGGTTTTGCGCCGGGGTTCGAAGGCGTGTTGCAGGTAGGCAAGCGCAATTTCGCGCGCGTGCGATTACGCTCGAGCCGGTGAATGCAGGCGAATCCGGCGCGGCATCCCGCCGCGCCGGACATCCCTGCGACTGAGTTGCTCTCGTCAGTTCGAAACGACCGTGATGCGTGTGGCCGTTATGTCGCCTTGCACATGCCCGAGCAAAGTGACACCGTCCGGCGCGTATTGATCGATCGAGAAAGCGCCCGTGTAGGAGTTGTTGTCCTGCGAAAGGTTGATGCTTTCATGGAAGTTGGCGGGCCCGATGAAAACCTGGCCGGTCGGGTCCCACGCCAGCGCATAGTGGTTCAGCGCGTAGCTATGCTGGCCTGTCCTCTCCCATACGCCCATGCAGAAGCTGCCGGACGGGGGGTTCCTGCTCGAGTTCATCAGTTCGGTGCCGTCCGCATGCCAGGTGACGAGAGGCTCGTCGATGACAGTTCCGTCGGGCGGGCCCGGAGGGGGATTGTCCTCGGCGGTAAATGTGGCTTGATAAAGGCCAGTGAGCGGGAACAGGCGCTGCAGGGGATTGCCGTACGCTGAAACCTGCTTGGTTCCAGCAGCCTTGGGGAGGGCCAACGGCAGGTTGCCGCTGGGCCGATACACCGGCATCGACCAGCGTCCGGCGGTGAAGTGCATGTCCAAGCCGCAGGCTTGCGCCTTGTGGGTGATTGCGACGGTGGACAGGCCGATCAGGGCCAGTCCGATGGCTGCTTGCAGACGGATGTTCATTTGGGTCTCCTGGAAGTTTGTCGGGCGGATCGGCGCGCGCCGTCCGTCGGCGTATAAACTGGGCCAGCGGGGATATCCGAGTCATGATGGATAGATAGGGAATTTGCGAGAGAACGCGGCGTTCGAGGGGGCGCCGCGTTCGCTGGTCGGGATCATCATGGGGACGGTCAAGGGGCCGGTGCATCCGGCGGGATCGGGCACGTTCGCCTTCGCGGACGTGGTCATCGACGCGGGCGCGCACCGGCTGCTGCGCGGCGGGCGCGAGATCCCGGTCGAACCGAAAGCGTTCGCCGTCCTGCTGGAATTCCTCTCGCATCCCGGTCAATTGCTGAGCCGCGATCAACTGCTCGATGCGGTGTGGGGACACAGCTACGTCACGCCCGCCACACTCAATCGTCTGGTCGCGCAATTGCGCAAGGCGCTGGCCGACGACAGCGAAAATCCGCATTGCATCCAGACCGTGCACGGCTTGGGTTATCGCTTCATCGCGTCACTGGAGCAAACCACACCGGAGATTTCCTCGTCGTCCCTGCGTTTTGCACCACCTGCGCGCGCACGGATACCCGAGCGCACCGGTGCGCTGATCGGGCGTGATCACGACATCGGAGAACTGCGGCGGCTTCTGCACGAAAACCGCCTGGTGACGGTGACCGGGCCCGGCGGCATCGGCAAGACCCAGGCCGCGCTGGAGGCCGCGCGCACGATTGCCCCGGACTTTCCCGATGGCGTCTGGCTGTTCGACTGCACGATGCAAACCGACGAGCAAGGACTGGCGCGCCTGCTAACCGGCACTTTTGAAATCCGCATTGCGGCCGACAGGGAGGATCTGGTCGCGCACGTGAGCGAGTTGCTGCACGCCCGCAGTGCCTTGTTGGTATTCGACAACTGCGAACGCATAGCCGGACCGCTAGGTCGGGTGCTGGCGAGCTTGCTCGCGGCGTGTGCCGAACTGCGCGCGTTGGCGACCAGCCAGCGCCGGTTGAATTGCGCCGGCGAGTCGCTCTACCCGTTGCCGGCGCTGGAACTGCCGCCGGAGGGCGAATGGATCAGTGACGAACAGGTCTCCAGTCTGTCGCGTGTTCCCGCGGTGCAATTATTGCTGACGCGCTCGCGCACCTTCGCCTCCGGTTTCGCGCTGACGCCGGACAATGCCGGCGATGTGGCGAAGCTTTGCCATCGCCTCGCGGGCTTGCCGCTGGCCTTGGAACTGGCCGCCGCGCGGCTGCGGCTGTTGAGTCCGGAACAATTGCTGGCACGAATGGATGATCGCCTGCTCGCCTTGGCGGAAGACAATCCCAACCGACCCGCGCGCCATCAGACCTTGCGCTCCCTCCTCGAATGGAGCTTCGCCCTGCTGTCTGAGCACGAACAATCGCTGCTGTGCGGGTTGAGCATCTTCGCGGGCGCCTGCACGCTGGGCGGCGCCACCTCGATGGGTGGTGTGCTCGGACTGGACGAATCGCAAACACTGGATCTGCTGAGCGGGCTGATGGACAAGTCCCTGCTCGTGATGGACAGCGCCACCAATCCTCCCAGTTATCGCTTGCTCGACAGCGTGCGGCTGTTCGCGCAGGAACGCCTTGTTGCGAGCGGCCACGAAACCTGCGCGCGCAAGGCGCATCTCGCGCACTTCGTCCAGCTCACCGAGCGTGTCAACACGGAACTTCTCAGTGAACGCCAACACGTCTGGTACGACCGCATCAAGCGCGAATGGGTCAACCTGCACGCGGCATTCGATTTCGCTATGACACAGCCCGAATTCGCCGACAGCGCGCTCGCGCTGGTCGGCAATCTCTGCTGGTACTTCCGGAGCAATACCGATTACGCGCAATCGGCGCAATGGCTGGAACGCGCGCTCCAGGCGGGAAAGGGATCAACGCACCGCGCGCGC
>DASXWZ010000075.1:0-7067 GCA_036503375.1 Rhodanobacteraceae bacterium
AACGGCAGGATCTTGACCTTGCCCTTGGTGTAATTCAGCAGGCCTTCCGCATAACGATGGGTGATCGAGTTGTAGAACGCGCGCGAGAAGCGGGCCCGCTGCTCCGGCGTGGCCTCGCGCGCGTGCCTGCCCAGTACCAGCAGCGACGCGTAATCGATGTCGAAGTGCGGCAGCAGGATCCGGTCGATCACCTTGATCAACTGCTCGGGATTCTTGCGCAGTTCCTCGCGATGGCCGTCCAGCGCGTTGCCGAGCTGGTCGATGATGGCCTGCACGACTTGCTGTGGCGTCTGCACTTGCGCCGATGCCGGGGTGGCGAACGCCGCAATGCCCGCGAAGAAGGCTATCGCCGCGATTGCGATGAAACGAGGGAAACGCGACATGGATGCTCCAGGATTTCGAAGTTCGATTCAGCCGCCCGAAGAGGCGGATTTCGGTGACGTGGAAGAGCCGGATGAGCTGCCTTTCGGGCCGCCGTTGACCAGGAACTTGCCGATCAGGTCTTCGAGCTGCATCGCCGATTGCGTCAGCACGATCTCGTCGCCGTTCTTCAGGTTGTCGGGCGAGCCGCCCGGTTGCAGGCCAACGTACTGGTCGCCCAATAAACCACTGGTGAATATCGCGGCGCCCGAATCGTCAGGAATGTCGTCGTACTTGTCGTCGATCGCCAGCGTCACCAGCGCGTCCATCTTGCCGCGCTCCAACTGGACGGACTGCACCGAGCCCACCCGCACGCCGGCGATCTTCACCGGCGCGCGCTCCTTCAACTGGCCGATGTTGGAGAAACGCGCTTTCAAGAGGTAACTGTGGCCCTGGTGCACGTTCGCCACCGAGGTCGTCTGCGTGGCCAGGTACGCCAGCGCAGCGAAGCCGAGCAGGATGAACAGGCCGGTGCCGATCGCATAGGAAGGTCGGGAAGTCATGATCGTTTTTCAAGTCAGGAAAGCAGTCATCACGAAATCGACCGCAAGGATCACGATCGCGGAGAACACCACGGTGCGCGTGGTCGAATACGCCACGCCCTCGCTGGTCGGCGGCGCGTTGTAGCCCTGGAATACCGCTATCAGCGTTACCACCGCGCCGAAGGCGAGGCTCTTCCACACGCCATCGATGATGTCCTTCCACAGATCGACGGTGGAAGTCATGTTGCCCCAGAAGGTGCCGTTGTCGACGCCGAGCCACGTCACGCCGACCAGGTGCCCGCCGAGGATGCCCAGCGCATTGAACAGGCACATCAGCAGCGGCATCGCGATCACGCCTGCCAAGTAACGCGGCGCGACGACGTAGGCGATCGGGTCCACCGCCATCATTTCCATCGCCTCGATCTGGTCGGTCGCGCGCATCAGGCCGATTTCCGCCGTGACGGCCGTGCCGGCGCGGCCGGCGAACAGCAGCGCGGTCACCACCGGCCCCAGTTCCCGGAACAGCGACAACGCCACCACGGTGCCGAGCGCGGCCGTCCCTCCGAAGATCGACAACGTGTAGTAGAGCTGCAACGCCAGAACCATGCCGACGAACAGCCCGCAGGTCATCACGATCACCAGGCTCATCGCGCCGACGAACCACACCTGCCGGCAGGTTTCGCGGAAATGGCGCAGGCTCTTCGGCAGCGCGACCAGGATATCGAGGAAGAACAGCCCGCATTCGCCGATCTGCGCGATGCCGTTCAGGAGCCACCTGCGGCGCAAGATCGCGTTCATCGCGCGAATCCGAGTTCGCTCGCGTAGTCGGGTGCCGGATAGTGGAACGGCACCGGGCCGTCCGCCTCGCCGCCGAAAAATTGCCGCGTCCATGGTGAATCCTGACGCGCCAGCTCTTCCGGCGCGCCCTGTGCGACCAGCTTGCCGTTGGCGATGAGATACACGTGATCCGCGACGCGACGCACCGCGGCGAGTTCGTGCGCGACCAGGATCGAAGTGATGCCGAGCGTCTTGTTGAGCGTCGAGATGAGGCGCAGCACCTGATTGAGCGCGATCGGATCGAGTCCCACGAAAGGCTCGTCGTAGAGGATCAGCATCGGATCGAACACGATCGCGCGCGCCAGAGCCACGCGTCGCGCCATGCCACCGGACAATTCGCTCGGCATCAGCGTCGCCGCGCCGCGCAGGCCGACTGCCTGCAACTTCGTCAGCACGATATTGCGGATCAACACTTCGGGCAGCCTGGCGTGCTGGCGCAGGGGGAAAGCGACATTCTCGAATACGTTGAAATCGGTCAGCAGCGCCGAATTCTGGAACAGGAAGCCGATCTTCTCGCGCAGCGCGAACAGCGCATTGCGCGACAGGCGCGCGACGTCTTCGCCATTCACATGCACGCTTCCGGATTCCGCACGCAACTGACCGGTGACGTGCCGCAGCAGCGTGGTCTTGCCGGTGCCGCTCGGGCCCATGATCGCGGTGACGCTGCCGCGAGGAACATCGAGGCTCAAGCCATCGAAAATCATCTTGCCGCCCAGCCGCGTGTGCAGATCGCGTACCTGCACCAGCGGTCCGGCTTCGAAGGATTGAATGGAGGCAGGCATGACCGCGCTACGTTAGCGGAGGTGCCGCACGCGCGCCAAGCCTCGCGCGGCGCCGGTATGATGCGCGATTCAGGAGACATGCATGGCCGCACAACGATATCCGGACCACGTCTGGCACAACGGTGCGCTCAAGCCCTGGGCCGACGCCACGGTGCACGTGATGGCGCACGCGCTGCACTACGGTTCGTCGGTGTTCGAGGGCATCCGCAGCTACGTCACGCCGCACGGGCCGGCGATTTTCAGGCTGACCGATCACCTGAAACGCCTGTACCACTCGGCCAAGGTGTACGACATCGTCATTCCGTACACGCCGGACCAGCTCGCCGAGGCGTGCCGCGCGGTGTTGAAGGCGAATGGTCTGGCGCAAGCCTATTTGCGGCCGCTGGTGTTCCGCGGTCTGGGCGGATTCGGCTTGAGCGCCGACACGCCTACCGACGTGGCGGTCGCGGCGTGGCCGATGGGTCCGTACCTCGGACCGGAAGCGCTGGAAAGCGGCATCACCGCGTGCGTGTCGAGCTGGCAGCGCGTGGCGCCCAACACGATACCGATGGGCGCGAAAGCCGGCGGCAACTATCTTTCCGGACAACTTATCGCGCGCGAAGCGCGGCGGCTGGGTTTCGGCGAAGGCATCGCGCTCGCGTCCACCGGGCTGCTGAGCGAAGGCGCCGGCGAAAACCTGTTTCTCGCCATGGATGGAGCGCTGCAAACTGCGCCGGTCAGCGCCGCGTTGTTGAACGGCATCACCCGGCACACGCTGATCACGCTCGCGCGCAAGGACGGCATCGAGGTCATCGAACGCGATCTGCCGCGCGAATATCTCTATCTCGCCGATGAAGTCTTCATGTGCGGCACCGCCGCCGAAATCACGCCCATCCGCGAAGTGGACGGCAAGCCCGTCGGCACCGGCAAGGTCGGGCCCGTGACGCGCCGGTTGCAGGAGCTGTTCTTCGGCTTGTTCGATGGTCGCACGAAGGATGAGTGGGGGTGGCTGGAGCAGCTGTGAGCGGTCAGCGGAAGAGCTTAAGCTTCCTGCCGCTCACTGGCCACCAATCACCGCTCACGCCTTCTGGAAATCCAGCACCGCGACCGCGCCGCGTTCGGCGCGCGGCGCGAGCGATACGCGCCAGCCGTAGAGTTCGCACAGCCTTTTCACGATCGCCAAACCCAGTCCGGCTCCCTTCACGGTCTGCCCGTCACCGCGCACGCCGCGTTCGAACAGGCGCTCGGCATCTTCCGGCTTGATTCCCGGCCCGGTGTCTTCGACCAGTACGCGGCAATCCTGCACGCGCACCACCACTTCGCCTTCCAGCGTGTACTTGCAGGCATTGCCGACGAGGTTGCCCAGCGCGACGGCGACGACCGAAGCAGGCGCCTCGACCGCGCAGGGGCTTTCGATCTCCAGCCGCATCGTCACCGCCTTGTTGCCGATGTGTTGCTGATTGGTGTCGATCACTTCCGCGGCGATCTTCGTGACATCGGTCGTCTCGCCGTCGACCGGGCCGGAGCGCTCTGCGCGTGACAGCAGCAGCAGGGCCTGGGTCAATTCGGTGGACTGCCGCACCGCGCGCTCGATGCGTTTCAGTCGGGTCTTCACCTTGTCCGAAAGCTCGGGGTTGTCCAGCAGCAGTTCGGTGGTGGTGGCGATCACCGCCAGTGGCGTGCGCAGTTCATGACTCACGTCGGCGTTGAATTCGCGGTCGCGTTCGATCAGCGCGCTTTGCCGTTCGGCGTAGTCGTCCAGCGCCGCCGCCAGTTCGCCGACTTCGTCCTCGGCGAAATAAGGGGCGAGCGGCTCCAGTTTGCCGGAGCGGCGCGCACGCAGACGCACCGCCAGTTCGGTAACTGGCTTGATGACTTTGCGCGAAAGCCAGATCCCCAGGATCACGGAAAGCAGTCCGAACGCGAGGACTGCGCCGATCAACGCAAGATCAAGCTGGCGACGGCCGAGATCGTCGCGACTGACGTCGTAAGTGATGAACGCGATCAATCCGTATTTGCGGCGCACCGCGAGTTTGTAATGCCGCGCGAGCCCGTCCTGATCGGTATCGCGCATGTCGTAGACGCCAGAGGGCAACGTCTGCCAGTTGAGAGGTGCCTTGTAAAGCGTGCGATCGCTCCACAACCACGCGCTGATGATCTGCGAACCGAGTGGTTGGTCCGGGTGCAGATGTTTCTTTTCGACCGCTTGATCCACGTCATGTTGCAAGGCGGCCGAAATCAACTCGTTCTCGACCCTTGCGCGAATGTTTATGGACGCCAATGCGAACAGAGCGCTGAGGCCGAAGCCGAACAGCGCGAAGGAAACAATCAGGCGGAAACGAAGCTTACGTCGCGACTGCATCCGGATCGACCATGCGATAGCCGATTCCGTGGCGGGTGTGGATCAGCGGCTTGTCGAAGGGCTTGTCGATCGCCGCGCGCAGGCCGTGGATGTGCACGCGCAGGGAATCCGAATCGGGCAGCTCCTCGCCCCACACCCTTTGCTCGAGTTCCTGCCGCGTCACCACCGAGGGGCTGGCTTCCATCAGGGCCTGCAGCAGCTTCAGGCCGATCGGATTCAACTGGATCGGCTTGCCGTCGCGCGTGACGGTCAGCGTGTCGAGATTGAAGGTGAGGTCGGCCACCTTCAGCACGCGGCTCTGCGGACCCTTGCCGCGGCGCGACAGCACTTCCAGCCGCGCGGCCAGTTCCTGCAGCGCGAACGGCTTGGTCATGTAGTCGTCGGCGCCGGATTCGAAACCGACCAGCTTCTGGTCCAGCGCGTCGCGCGCGGTCAGCATTAGGATCGGCGTGTGCTTGTGCGCCTCGCCGCGCAGCTTGCGGCAGACCTCCAGTCCGTCCATGCCCGGCAGGGTGAGATCCAGCACGATCACGTCGAAATCGTTGACCACCGCCAGATGCAGGCCGGTGACGCCGTCGCCGGCGAAGTCGACCACGTGGCCGTGGTCTTCGAGGTAGTCGCCGATATTGGTCGCGATGTCGTTGTTGTCTTCGATCACCAGCACGCGCATGTCGGAATCCGTCCGGGACCGGTCACATGAGACGCGCGGACGCGCCGGCTACAAGCTTAGCCTGAAACGGGGACGCGGTCGCGCGCAGGGTGAATGCGGGTTCAGCAGGCGCCCGCGTGTGCCAGTCAGCGGTCAATGACCGTGACGCCGGCGGCGTCGCCGAGATCGCGCCGGCAGATGTGCGAACCGGTCGGCGTGCGGCAGGTGTCGTTTCCCGCCGTCAGATCGAAATCGATCGCCTGCCGGTAGACATGGCCGGCCTGTGCCGTCTCCGGCGCAAAACGCCACTGCCGCAAAGCGGAGACCGCGGCCCGCGCGAGTTGCGCGTGATCGTCGCCCGACACGACGCTCACATCCTGCACGCTGCCGTCGTCCGCGATCCGGAATTGCAGGTCCACACGGCCGTGCACGGCGCGATCGCCCAATCCCGATGGATACACCGGCGCGACGAAATGCGTCACCCGTGGCGCAGCGGTTTCGGGTGACGGGCCTTCCTCCGGCGAGGCGATCGGCGCAGACGGTGCGGGCGCGCTCGAGGCAGGCTGGCTCGGCACGATACCCGCGGGGGCACGCACGGGCGGATCGATGACGGGTGCGTTCGCGAACGTCAAGTCGCTCGCCAGATCCGTCGTCGACAGTGGCAGGGCTTCGCCGGAGACCCGCGCGGCAGACGACTCCGTCGTGCGATCCGCTACGCGCACTTTCGCTGCATTGTCTTTCGTGATTGCAGCGGCGGCGAGCTTTGCCGCCACTTCGGAACCCACGGGCGTCGCAATGGCGCTCGTTCCCGCCGCCCGCCTGCGCGATTTCACCGGCATTGCAGGATCATCGGCACGCACGCCTGATCCTTTCGACTGCGCAACCGGAGGTTGCGTTTGTTCGCGCACAGCTCGTGCCGGCGCATCGACGACGAGCGATGCAGACTTCGGCACGGCGCGCGAGACCGCTGCGCTGAAGGAAGCCTGCGTCGCGACGTCGCGTTCTATCCGCGAAGGCTCGAGCGCGCGCTTCATGCCGAACGCGAGCAACAACACAACCGCCATGGACAGCAGCGGCAACCAGCCGGCGCCTCGCGTGCGCTGCGCGCGCCGAGGCGCCAGCAGGATTTCGATGCGCTCCACCAGCACGCCGCCGCTTGCTGCCGGCGCGAGATGCGAAGCAGCCTGGGCCAGTTCCGCGAGAACCTGCGCATAACGCCTCGGCGGCGCCCCCATCACGTCCAGCACGGCCTGATCACAGCACAACTCGCGATCCGCCCGCACGCGCGCGGACAACCAGTGCACCACGGGGTGATAGAACAACAGCGTTTCCAGGATGACCTGCGCCAGGTTCGCCAGATAGTCCCAGCGGCGCACGTGGCACAGCTCGTGCGCGATGATAAGTTCCAGCTGCGCCGGCGGCAATCGCAACAGCAACGCCGTCGGCAACAGGATCGCCGGCTTGAGAACGCCAAGCAAGGTGGGTGCCTCCACCGCAGCGGTGGCGAGCAAGCCGATCGAGCGGCGAATGCCGAAACGTGCCGCCATCGAATCGAC
>DASXWZ010000076.1:0-27219 GCA_036503375.1 Rhodanobacteraceae bacterium
AGAGTACGGATTTGGGCGGCTCTTGCTCTTCCGAGTTCCGAATCTCGAGTCCCGAGTCCCGGTAAAATCGTCGCCGCTTCGAAGAGCGGCATCGATATCGCCTGCGGCGAAGGTGTGCTGCGGATTCTGAAACTGCAGCGCGCGGGCGGACGCGTGATTTCCGCAGCCGACTATCTCAACGCGCGGTCGGAATTGCGCGCGTGAGAAACGACACGCGTGCGCTCGCCGCGCAGGTGCTGGCTGCCGTGGCACTCGAAGGGACATCCCTGCGTGAAGCGCTGGCTCCTGCACAAAACAAACTCGCCGATCCGCGCGATCGCGCATTGCTGACCGCGCTGGTCAACGAAGGCGCGCGCTGGTGGTTGCGTTTCGATCCGGCGCTGGACCGGTTGCTCGAAAAGCCGCTGCGCAAACGCGAGCCGGCATTGCACGCGTTGCTGGTGCTCGGGTTGGTACAACTGGAAATCCTGCGACTTCCGCCGCACGCCGCGGTAGCGTCGACGGTGGAAGCCGCGCGCGCGTCGGGGCGCGACGGGTTCGTCAACCTGATCAATGCGGTGCTGCGGCGTTGGCTGCGCGAACGCGAGGGCATGAATGCGCAGCTCGACCGCGGCCTGCAAACCCGAACCGCGCATCCGGCGTGGCTGATCGATGCGATCGTGCACGATTGGCCGGAGCACGCCGATTCGATCCTCGCCGCCAACAACTTGCACGCGCCACCGATGCTGCGCGTCAACCGCCGGCGCGCAAAGCGCGATGAAATTGTCGCGGCGCTGTCGGCGCTGGGCGTGGAGGCGCGTGCGCATCCCTGGCTGCGCGATGCGCTGGTGCTGGACAAGAACACGGACATCACGCGGTTGCGCGAATTCGAGCAGGGAAAATTTTCGGTGCAGGACGGCGCCGCGCAACTCGCCGCCGATCTGCTCGATGCGCAAGAAGGCATGCGCGTGCTGGACGCCTGCGCCGCGCCGGGCGGCAAGACCTGTCATGTGCTGGAACGTTCCGATGTCGACTTGCTGGCACTGGAGCGCGAGCCTTCACGCGCCGCGCGCATCCGCGAAAACCTGCAGCGCCTGGGATTGCGCTGCGAATTGCGGATCGGCGATGCCGGCGAGCCGGAGGGCTGGTGGGACGACGAGCCGTTCGATCGCATCCTGCTCGATGCACCGTGTTCGGCCACGGGCGTGATCCGCCGCCACCCGGACATCAAGTTGCACCGACGTGCAGATGACATCCCTGCGCTGGTGCGCGGGCAATCGCGCCTGCTGGATGCGCTGTGGCCATCGCTGAAATCCGGCGGCCGTTTGGTGTACGCGACTTGCTCGGTCCTGCGCGCGGAAAACGAAGCCGTGATCGCGGCGTTTCTTTCGTCGAACGACGATGCGCGACCGATGCCGTTCGCGCTGGATGTGGGCCACGCCGGCGGTGCCGGTCGGCAGATCCTGCCCGGGATGAGCGGACTGGACGGCATGTACTATGCCGTCATCGAGAAACGCCATTGAACGACGCTACGGCATGAACGTCCTCCGCAGCGCGCGCGAATGGATCGCGCGCAGCCCGCGCAACCAGACGATCGTCTTCTTTCTCTTCGCGCTGTTGCTGCTGGCGATCGGGCTGGGGCTGCGCGATCCCTGGCCTTCGGACGAACCGCGTTTCGCGCTGGTCGCGAGACAAATGCTGTTTTCCGGAGATTGGCTGTTCCCGCATCGCGGCATCGAGTTGTACGCGGACAAGCCGCCGTTGTTCATGTGGCTGCAGGCGGTCGCGTACTGGATCACCCACGGCTGGCGAGGCTGGTTCCTGTTGCCATCGCTGCTGTCCGCCGTGGGCACGCTGGCGCTGACTTACGATCTGGGAAGAAGGCTTTGGAATCATCGCGCGGGCCTGTACGCGGCGACTGCGGTGTTGTTCGCGTTCCAGTTCATGTACCAGATGAAGCGGGCGCAAATCGATCCGCTGATCACCTTCTGGATCACGCTGGCGAACTGGGGTTTGCTGCTGCACTTCCTGCGCGGACCGAACTGGCGTGCCTACGCGCTGGGGTGTTTCGCCGCCGGTCTGGGCGTGATCACCAAGGGCGTCAGCATCCTCGCACTGCTGATGTTCCTGCCCTACGTCTGGGCCTGTCGGCGCAACTGGTCGAACGTCCATCGCGAAAGCGTGCGCGATGCGCGCTGGTGGCTGGGTTTGGTCGCGTTCCTGCTGCCCATACTCGGGTGGGCCTTGCCGATGTTGATGGCGGCCCACGCGCGCGGCACGCCCGAATATGCGGCGTACGTCAACGACATCCTGTTCCACCAGACGGCGCAGCGTTACGCGGGCTCTTGGTCGCACCCGCAGGCACCCTGGTATTACGTCGCCATCGTGCTGTTCAACTGGTTCCCGCTGTCGCTGCTCTACATCGGTGGCGTGCCCCGCTGGTGGCGCGATCTGAAGGCTGGCGATGCGCGCATCATGTTGCCGTTGATGTGGACCCTGCTGGTGGTGGTGTTCTTCAGCATTCCCACCGGCAAGCGCGACGTTTACATCCTGCCCGCGCTGCCGATGACCGCGCTTGCGCTGTCGCCCTACGTCGCGGAGCTGATCAAGGCACGCTGGCTGCGCATCGCCGCCTTCGCGATCGCGTTGATCGGCGGGGTGGTGATCGTGATCGCGGGCGTGCTGGCATTGCAGGACAAGGTGCCGGCCGCCCGCGACTTCCTGTTGCGGCGCGATCTGGTCGATCAGGCCGCTTCCGTGTGGCGCATGGTGATCGCCATCGGTGCGGTGTTGATCCTGGGCGCGATGGCGTTTCGTCCGCGCCACGGCGCGTTGGGCCTGCTGTGCGGATTGACAGGTCTCTGGATCATCTGGGCGCTGTGGGCATACCCACTGTTGAACGATTCCAGCTCGGCGGCGGGCATCATGCGCGACGCGCGTGCGATCGCCGGCCCGCAGGCCGAAATCGGTCTGGTCGCGCCGCGCGAACAGAACCTGCTGATGGCGGTCGGTCCGACGCGCGAGTTCGGCTTCACGGCATCGTGGACCACGCAGTTCCAGCGCGCGACCGAGTGGCAGCGGCAGGCACCTGCATCGCGCTGGATCTTCAGCCTGGACCAGGCGATGGGGAACTGCGTGGATACATCGAAGGCACGCCTGGTCGGAATGGCCAACAGACGGCAATGGTGGCTGTTCCGTAGCGGCGCGGTGATTCCCGGCTGCACGCCTCCGCCGGGACCACGCGACGCGGTGGACCGGACGGATTCGCAAGGTCAGTAGTCGCGACTCGATCAGGGATCGTGACGCGGACCGCTCCAACTCGAAACCGGGGTGGCCAATCGCCTTCGCATCCTGCGGTAGCGGCGCAGGATGAAATGACGATTGAATACGCGGCTCATCGAGCTGAAGGGGATCAGGCTCTTTTCGCCGAAGCCATCGATCACGATCAGCCGCGGTCCGCCGCGCGAATCGCTGCCCCAGGCGAGATTGGCGCCATTCAAGTCGCCGACGATCACGTTGTGGCGCAACAGCCCGTCGAGCAGTGTTTCGAGCGCCGCGTCCGCCCACGGCGGCGCGCCGCCTTCGCGCAGATAGACCTCGTGCAGCGTTGGCGCGAGCGCACCGTCGGGACCGCGCACTTTTTCGCAAACCAGCCCCAGCCCGACGTCCGTTTCCACCAGGCCGATCACGCGCGCGATCGGCGGATCGGCGTGCGGCGTGCGCGCGTGCGCGGCGATGTACTCCTTGAGTTCGCGCACGAAACTCGAATACTGGCGCGCCCGCGGCAGGCGCTTCCACCATCGCCCCCGCGCGTTCCAGCGCTTGGCGACGGATTCGGGCCGCATGGTCTTGATCAGCAGATCCGCATGGTCGGGGTGCTGGTACACGGCCCGCTGATGTCCGATCGCCAACGGATTCGTCTGTGCAAGGGCGAGCATGCTAAATCTCTCAATCGATCATCGTCCGATGGCTTCGTTCGGCAATCGTGAATGCCCAGTGCGCTCACGGATCGGCGTGTCCACTGTGATCCAGCAGCCACAGCCGCGCGAATTTCTCGCGCACGTAATCGGCTTCCAGGCAGGCGAACAGGAAGCCGCGCCAGCCATCGAGGAATCCTCCGCGCAGCACGTAGCCGCGCAGGAATCGCCAGCCCGGATTCAGGACCAGATTGTGCAGATGCGCACGCCGGCCGTTCTCGTGCATGTGCTGCGCCATCATCGTCGCATAGCGCCGGTAACGCGCGAGCTGGTCGTCCGGCGATCGGTAGGCGCGGTGCTCGAGGTCACCGGCCAGCGTGAGCGCCGGTCCATCGATGACGACGTGTTCGTGGATTTCCCGGCCCGCATTCCAGCCGCCGCGACTGCGGTCGAACAATCGCAATACGCGATCGGGGTAGGCATTGCCGTGGCGCAGGAACCGGCCGAAGTATTCGGTGGCGCGCGCGAAGCGGTAGCCCGCTGCGCCGCCGAAGCCCGCGTCGCGGGCGGCTTGGATGGAAGCGCGCAGCGCCGGTGTGACGCGTTCGTCCGCGTCCAGGCACAGTACCCAGTCGTGCATTGCCTGTTTCACAGCGAAATCCTTTTGCGCGCGGTAACCCTCGAATGGATGTTCGATCACCCGCGCACCGCGCGCTGCAGCGAGCTCGCGCGTGCCGTCGCTCGATCCCGAGTCCACCACGACGATCTCGTCGCAGAACGCGAGCGATTCGAGGCAATCGCCGATCCGGTCGGCTTCGTTCAATGTGATGATGCAGGCCGAAAGCGGCACGCGGTCGGACATGCGCGCAGTGTAGTGGGGTTGCGCTCCGTTAAACTCGCGCGGTTTGATGCCCGCGGAACGTCATTCCGGATGCGGCGTGGCCGCTGTGGCCTGATGGCGGGCTGCACCGATGACGGTACGCATCGATTGAACCCGTTCATTGCGATCGTATAACGTGACACGCAACCACTACATCCGATCCGAACACCTGCGCGCGTTGCTGTGGTGGCTGCCGCTGTGGCTGGGCGCGGCGCTGATCGCGATCTTCGCGCATGGCCCGATGCCGATGTATTCCACCCGCACGCTGGGCGTAGCGTGGGAAATGTGGTCGCAACACCACTGGCTGGTGCCGTGGATCAACGGCGCGCCGTACAGCCAGAAAGTGCCGCTGTTGTTCTGGATGATCCACGCCGGCTGGCTCGTGTTCGGCGTCAACGACGTCTGGGCGCGCGTGTTGGAAGTGTCGATCGGCGCGGTACAGCTGATCCTCGCGCAGATACTGGCGCGGCGGCTGTTTCCGCAGCGTCCATGGGTGTCGCGCGCGACGCCCTGGATGCTGGCCGGCCTTTCTTTCGCGTTCCTCTTCGGCCTGCAGATCATGTACGAGGTGTTGCTGAGCGTGTGGGTGCTCGGCGCGCTGCTGTGTCTCGCGCCGGCACCGAAACGCAACGCGCCGAACTGGGCCGGGTTCGCGATCTGCATCGGCCTGGGCCTGCTGACCAAGGGTCCGGTGATGGCGCTGCACGTGGTATTCGTGTGGTTGCTGGGGCCGTGGTGGAACACGTACGCGCGCGAGCGACGCGTGCGCTGGTACGGCTTCGGCGCGCTCGCCTTGGCAGGTGGGTTCGCGATGCTGGCGGCGTGGGTGATCCCGGCGATCCATGTCGGCGGCGCGGCGTATGCGAACGAACTGCTGTTCACGCAAACCGCCGGACGCGTGGTGGAAGCCTTCGATCACGCGCGGCCGATCTGGTGGTACCTGCCATGGCTGCCCGCGGTGTTGTTTCCCTTCATCGCCTGGCCGCGCGCGTGGGCCGCGGCCATCGCGCTGCGCAGGCCGCTGGAGCCCGGATTGCGCTTCTGCATCGCGTGGATGGCGCCGGTGTTCGTGGTGTTCTGCCTGATCAGCGGCAAGCAGACCTACTACCTGGTTCCGGAATTGCCGGCTGCGATGATGTTGCTGGCTTGCGCGATCGCGCGCTGGCGCGAACGCAAGCCGGATGCGGCGGGCAGTGCGTGGTGGGGACCTTGGCCGCTCGCGATCGGATCGTTCGCGCTGGCGATCACCTTGTTCGCGCTGCCGTCGCTGGTGGCCAGCGGGCGCGCCACCGGCCACTGGTTGCGCGATCTCTCCAGCAGCAGCGCGCCGTTCGGCGTGCTCTACCTGCTGCTGGGAACGCTGGTGTTGCTGCGCGGCCGCGGCGAGCTGCGCCGCCTCGCATTTGCAAGTCTGATCGGCACCGCGGCGGCGTACCTGCTGTTCACCCTGACGCTGTGGCCGGCCTTCGATCTGACGCCAGTGTCACGGTTGCTGGCGCACGCGCAGCAGCAGGGCCGAGCCATCGGCAATCTGGATATCTACCAGGGCCAGTTCCATTTTCTCGGGCGCCTGATGCAACCCATAGATCGCCTCTACGAAGGCGGGAATCTGCAGCAGTGGGCGCGCGCGCACCCCGACGGATTGATCGTCGAATATCCGAGCAATCTCGCCGCCGATGACCTGCGCTACGCGGTGTTCGTGCAGCCGTTCCGCTCGGTGTGGCTGGTGGTGTGGAACGCGTCCACGCTCGCGGCGTTGCGCCGCGGCGAGAAACCACCGGAACCCGCGCAGCCGACGGCGACGTATCCCGATGACTACTGGCGCTACGCGCAGTTCCAACGCTGAGTTTCACCTCTCCCTATGTCGGCCGCGGCACAATGCGAGCATGAGTGCACCGCGCATCGAAAATCTTCGCGCGCAACTGGGCGGTCCCCGCGACGGCGCGTTGTTGCGCCATGCGCTGGGCAGTGCATTGCTGGATGTCGGCGATGCTGCCGAAGCGGTGATCCAGTTGCGCGAGGCGCTGACCTTCGATCCGCAATATTCCGCCGCGTGGAAACTTCTGGGCAAGGCGCATCTGGCAGTCGACGACGTCGACGCCGCAGCCGAAGCATGGCGCGAAGGCATCGACGTGTCGGAGCAACGCGGCGACGTGCAGGCGGCAAAGGAGATGCGGGTGTTCCTGCGACGGCTGGAGAAATAGGGTCGCCCGGCGGATGTATCAGTTTTTTCCGTCTGCCGTTTCCCTTCTTCCGTTTCTCGCCTTGTTGCGCGCGACCCAGTACGGATCCTTTTCGCGCGGATCGGGCCGCTCGGCCCAGCGCTTGTAGGCCCACTGATACTGGGTGAAAGCGAGTTCCACGCAGTCCTGCACCCCGCGGTTCAAGGCCGTGCAGGCCACGCGCAAATCCTCGTCGGCGATGTCTTTGGGCGCAGGCAGGAAATGGATGCGGAACCCTTCGCCGTGTTTGAGGCGTTCGGCGAAAGCGAACAGCACGGTCGCGCCGGTGCGGAGAGCCATGCGCGGCAACAGCACCATGGTGTTGGCTTCCACACCGAAGAACGGTGCGAACTGGCCCTCGCCTCGCTTGGGTTGCTGGTCGGGAAGGATGCCGACCACGCCTCCGGCACTGAGACGCTTGTACAGCCAACGCACGCCAATACCATCCGCACGCACCTGCTGTGGCGCCAGGCCGCCGCGTGCACGCCGCAGCATGGCTTCGAACGCGACATCGCGCGGCGGCGCATACAGGATCGCTATCGGGGTGCGGCTGCTGAGCCAGTGATTGAGCACTTCCCAGCAACCCAGGTGCGGCGCGGCGATGATCAGTCCGCGTCTCGCGTTCAGCGCCGCCTCGAACAAGTCCTGCCCGCGCACTTCGCGCACCAGCTCCAGCGCATGCAGCGCGCCGCGTCCCCACACCGCGGCGAGTTCGCTGACCGCGCGGCCGGTTTCGATCAGGCAGAGTTTCGTCATGCGCGCCCGGGACGCGCCGGTGAGCTTCGGGCACGCCAGCGTCAAGCTCACTTCCGTGTGCACGCGTTCGCGCGCGTGACGGCGCCACCACAGCACGATGCCGAGCGCCGTCCCCAGCGCATACAGCGCGCGCAATGGCAGCGCGCCCAGCAGGCGCAACGCGGTCCAGGTCAGCGCGACGTACCAGCGCATCAGCCCGTGCTCGCCATCGTGCGTGGTGCGTGGTAGATGTCGGGCAATCCACTGCCCGGGCGCGGCTTGAACCGTTTGTAGTTCCACTGGTATTGCGCGAAGGCGAGCTGCACGCACTGTTCCACCGCGGCGTTCAATGCCGCGCACGCGGTCGGCAGGTCGGGATCGCGCAAGGCCGCCGGCGGTTCGCGGAAATGGATGATGAAGCCGGCCGACCGCGGCAGCCGTTCGACGAACAGCATCAGCACGTTCGCCTGCGTGCGGCGCTGCAGTCGCGGCAGCAGCGTCATCGTCAACGCGGGCACGCCGAAGAACGGCGCGACGACGCCGCCGCTGCGCGGCACGTGGTCGGGCATGATCGACACTACGCCGCCGTTGCCCAGGTGCCGGAACACGCGGCGCACCCCCGAATCGTCGATCGGGAACTGGATCGATGCGCCGCCCTCGCGCAAGGCGCGCAGCAGCAATTCGAGCTGCGGATATCGCGGTTGCGTATAGAACGTGGCAAAAGGCGTTCGTGCACCGACCCAGTAGTTGGCCACTTCCCAACTCCCCAGGTGCGGCGCGCACAGGATCAGGCCTTTGCCGCTGTCTAGCGCCGCGTCGAACAAGTCCTGACCGCGCACTTCCCGCACGGCACCGAGCACGCGTTCGATACGCGTCCAGATGCCGAACACCTCCAGCAGTGACTTGCCCGTTTCGATCAGGGACTCGCGCGACAGCTTCTCGCGCGTGACCTTGTCCAGTTGCGGCCGCACGCACGCGAGGTTGACTTGCACGATCGCGCGCTTGCGCGTCGGTACCCGCCAGAACAACCGGCCCAGCGTCGCGCCCAACGCCTGCCAGAAGCGCAGCGGCAATGTCGAGGCCGCGCGCAGGAGCGCATAGAGCAGGCGGGTGTACCAGTGCATCGTGCGAGTGTAGCCAAGAATCGGTACGCTCCAGGCATGATCTCCCTGATCCAGCGCGTCACCGAAGCGCGTGTCGAAGTCGACGGCGCAACCGTCGGCGCGATCGGCGCGGGATTGATGGCGCTGGTTGCGGTGGAGCCGGGCGACGGTGAAACGCAGGCGTCGCGCATGTGCGAACGCTTGCTGGGCTATCGCATCTTTTCCGACGATGCCGGACGGATGAACCGGTCGGTATCGGACATTGGCGGCGGCCTGCTGCTCGTTCCGCAGTTCACGCTGGTCGCGGATACCGCCAAAGGCATGCGGCCGAGCTTCACCTCCGCGGCCCCGCCGGAACATGGGAGAAAGTGGTTCGATCGCCTGGTGGAATTGATCCGCGCCACGCACGGAACGGTTGAAACCGGGCGCTTCGGCGCATACATGAAGGTGCATCTGGTCAACGACGGCCCCGTTACGTTCTGGCTGCGGGCCTGAGGCCGGTCCTCCGAAGCGTTTTGCGCGTTTCTTGCATGGATTTTCCGCCCTGCGGTGCGCTCCGCGGCGGCGATTTTCGCTTGAAATAGGGTCAAAAAATCGCCACATGAGGTCTACTGGCATTCCCCCGAGCGGGCCGCGCCGTCGGCCCTGCGTCTGCAGGGCAAGGAAGAACGAGGAAGGTGTATGTCGATCAACGACGAGTGATGACGCAGCCATGCGGGCGCAGGGCCACGGCCCTCCGGGTTGCTCCGCAGCGGCCGCCATACTGCGTTGCGCGCCTTGGCCATAGTTGGCTATGGCGCTTCGGCGCACGCCTTGTCTGGCAGCCGCTGCGAAGCAACGCGGCCCACTGGGGGGAATTTCAATAGACCTGTTATACTGTCCGGTTCCTGTGTTTCGCGGTGCCCCATGGAAAACCTCCCCCAGCAGCAATCCGAAATCAAGCAGTTGATCACCAAGGGCCGTGAGCAGGGTTACCTGACTTACGCCGAGGTCAACGATCACCTGCCCGACGACATCGTCGATCCGGAGCAGATCGAAGACATCATCGGCATGATCAACGGCATGGGAATCGAGGTGCACGAAGTGGCGCCCGATACCGAGCTGCTGCTGCCCGACGCGCCCGCCGCAAGCTCCGAAGACGACGAGACCGCAACGGAAGAAGCCGTGGCGATGTTGTCCGCTGTCGATGCCGAAGTCGGCCGCACCACCGATCCGGTGCGCATGTACATGCGCGAGATGGGCACGGTGGAACTGCTGACCCGCGAAGGCGAAATCGCCATCGCCAAGCGCATCGAGGAAGGCCTGAACCAGGTGCAGACCGCGTTGGCGAGCTTCCCGTGGGCGATCGGCCTGCTGCTGGAGGAATACGACCAGCACCTGGACGGCAAGCGCCGCATGAGCGAGATCATCGCCGGCTTCGCCGACCAGGAAATCCCGGCCGAGGAATTCGGCGTGACGCAACCCGCCGCGGAAGTGGACGGCGATGCCGAAGGCGACGAGGAGGACGAGGACGAGGAGAGTGGCGACGACGAGGATGCCGGCCCGAGCGGCCCCGATCCGGTCGAGGTCGCGCGTCGCATGGACGTGCTGCGGGATTTCTACGGCAAGTTCCAGAAGACCGCCGACAAGTACGGCATCACCGACAAGAAGTCGCAGAAGCTGCGCGAGAAGATGGCCGAGGAGTTCCTGAAGCTGAAACTCCCGTCCGCGCTGATCGACGGTTTCGTGCGCAAGCTGCGCGAGGTGGTGGCCTCGATCCGCCACCACGAGCGCGCGGTGATGGACGTCTGCACGCGCGTATGCCGCATGCCGCGCAAGGATTTCATCGAGCTGTTCCCCTCCAATGAAACCAACCTGGAGTGGGTGACGGAACTGTCGCGCAAGCGCCAGAAGTGGACGCCGGCGGTCCGCAATCATCGCGAGGACATCCTGGCCGAACAGCAGAAGCTGGCCGAGATCGAGCGCGCGTTGTATCTGCCGCTGACCGACATCAAGGAAATCAACCGCGCGATGTCGATCGGCGAAGCGAAAGCGCGCCGCGCCAAGAAGGAAATGGTCGAGGCGAACCTGCGCCTGGTGATTTCGATCGCCAAGAAATACACCAACCGCGGATTGCAGTTCCTCGACCTCATCCAGGAAGGCAACATCGGCCTCATGAAGGCCGTGGACAAGTTCGAATACCGCCGCGGCTACAAGTTCTCGACCTACGCGACCTGGTGGATCCGCCAGGCCATCACGCGTTCGATCGCCGACCAGGCGCGCACCATCCGCATCCCGGTGCACATGATCGAGACGATCAACAAGCTCAATCGGATCTCGCGCCAGATGCTGCAACTCTACGGCCGCGAACCCACGCCGGAAGAGCTGGCGGCGGCGATGGAGATGCCCGAGGACAAAATCCGCAAGGTGCTGAAGATCGCGAAAGAACCGATCTCGATGGAAACCCCGATCGGCGACGACGAGGATTCGCACCTGGGTGATTTCATCGAGGACCAGAACGTCGGCTCGCCGATCGAGTCGGCCACCGAAACCGGCCTGATGGAAACCGTGCGCGAAGTGCTTGCGGGCTTGACGCCGCGCGAAGCCAAGGTGCTGCGCATGCGTTTCGGCATCGACATGAACACCGACCACACGCTGGAAGAGGTCGGCAAGCAGTTCGACGTCACCCGCGAGCGCATCCGCCAGATCGAGGCCAAGGCGTTGCGCAAGCTGCGGCACCCGTCGCGTTCGGAGCAGCTGCGGTCGTTTCTGGATTTCGAGTGATCAGCTTTGACTCCCTCCCCTTCAAGGGGAGGGGTGGGTGGGGATGGTTGCAAAGCCCGCGATGGACGCGGCTCCAGCCCTCATGGATCCGGCAGAGCACCCATGAACCGCATCGCAGTTTTCGTTGACGCCGGTTACCTCTTCGCTTCCTCCAGCGAATTGCTGTTCGGCGAACGCCTGCGCCGCGGCGAGCTGCGGCTGGCCAACGCCGAATTCACCGCGCACCTGAAACAACTCGCCGAATCGATCGGCGGCTGCCCGCTGCTGCGCATCTACTGGTACGACGGCACCAACGCCGGCCCGAGCCCTGCGCACCTTGCGATCGCGTACCTGGAGAACGTCAAGCTGCGCCTGGGTTTCGTCAACCAGTCCGGCGAGCAGAAGGGCGTGGACGCGCTGATCTTTTCGGACCTCACCAATCTCGCGCGCAATGACGCGATCTCGGATGCATTGATGGTCTCGGGCGACGAGGACTTGCGCGTGGGCGTGCAGCAGGCGCAGGAACACGGCATCCGCGTCCACCTGCTGGGCGTGGAGGCGGCCGACATCGGCGAGATGCGCGGCAACCAGTCGGCGGCGTTGCAGCGCGAAGTCGATACGCGCCACCTGCTCGATGCGGCGACCCTGCGCCGATTCCTGCGCCGGCGCGAATTCTCCGAGTGGGCGCCGCCCAGCGGCGAGAACAGCGAGGTGCAGCAGAACCTCGCGCGCATGCAGGAACTCGCCGCTGAATACGCCGACACCCTCGATGCCGACCAGCGCGAGCAGATCCGGCAGTTGCCCGAACGCACGCCACTGCCGCACGAACTGGATCGCGAACTGCTCTCGCGCGCGTCCGAACTGCTCGGCCGCAAGCTCGAGGAAACCGAGAAGCGCACCCTGCGTGCGGCGCTGCGCACGGCAGTGTGCGAGCCGGCTTGATCGAATTTACATCGCTTTCCGAAACGTCAGGTTGGTGCGGCACGCGCCCAATAGCGGGTGCGTGCCGTCCTTCAGCGGCAGCACGCCGTGATAACGCAGGCGCGAGGCTCCGCCCCAGACGACGATATCGCCGTGAGCCAGCGGGATGCGCAGTGGGTGATCGCTGCGGGCGAAGCCGCCGAACAGGAACGATGCCGGCAAACCGAGCGACACCGACACGATCGGCTGCGAGAAATCCTTCTCGTCGCGGTCCTGGTGCAGCGACAATTTGGCGCCGGGTTCATAGCGATTGATCAGGCAGGCATCGGGTACGAAATCCGCGAAGCCGGCGGATGCGGCGGCTTCGCGCGCGAGTTGCGCGAAGATGTGGGGCATCGGCGGCCATGCCGTGCCGGTTTCCGGATCATCCGGCGAATAGCGATAACCGCGCCGATCGCTGATCCAGCCGAAGCTCCCGCAGTTGCTCATCGCTACCGACATGCGCAAACCGCCGGGCGTGCTCATGTGCCGCAAGGGCGCGACGCGGATCACGCCATCCAGCGCGCTCAGGATGGCGCGCTCATGCGACAGCGCGAACCCCCGCAACAGCACTGCGCCTTCGTGCAATGCCTCCCGCCTCGGCTGCGTAGCACTTGCGGGTTCGAAAAGTTCGGCGGTGTGCGCTTTCATGCCGCGTCGTGAAAGATGATTCCGAGGGTGTGGCGGTTTCCGCTGCGCACGCGGCTGACACCGTGGCGCAGGTTGACGCGGTACACGCCGTGCGTGCCGCGTACGGGCCTGTGATGCACCGCGAAAACCACCGCGTCGCCCTGCTGCAACGGCACCACTTCCGCGCGCGACTGCATGCGCGGCCGCTGTTCGGTCAGGACGAACTCGCCGCCTTCGAAATCCTTTGCCGGTCGCGACAGCAGCACCGTGAGCTGCGAGGGAAAGACCTGCTCGCCGTACAGATCCTGATGCAGGCAATTGTAATCGCCTTCGCCATAGCTCAGCAGCAGCGGAGTCGGTCTGCGCTGGCCGGCAGCGTGGCAACGTTCGAGGTACTCCGCGTGCGTGGCTGGATAGTGCGACTCGAGCCGCAGCGCTTCGCTCCAGCGGTTCGCGATCGATGCCAGCGGCGGATACAGCGCGCTGCGCAGGCTCGCCACCTCGCGCGGCAGCGGGTAATCGAAATATTTGTATTCGCCTCGACCGAATCCGTGCCGTGCCATTACCACCCTGTTGCGAAAGCGGTCGTCCCGCGCGTACAGGGCGACCAGCTTCCGGCAGTCATCCGGCGCCAGCAGTTTTTCCATCACCGCGGCGCCGTGCGCGTCCAGATCGGCCCCGATACGCGGCCAATCCAGTTTCGACGCGAGCCGCTTTGCCGGCACGGAATTCATGTCGCGTAGCCTTCGCGCTGCAGCAGCGCGCGCTTGCGCTGGACGCCCCACCGATAACCCGATAGCGCTCCGTCGCTGCGTACCACGCGGTGACACGGGATCGCCACCGCAACCGGGTTCGCACCGCAGGCCTGCGCCACCGCACGTGCTGATCCGGGCGCACCGATGCGCGCAGCGATTTCCGCATAGCTTGCAACGGAACCCGCACGGATCCCACGCAACGCGTCCCAGACCCGGCACTGGAACCGGGTGCCGCGGGCGCGCAGCGGCAGGGTGAACTCCGTGGTGACCGGCGATTCGACCAGGGCGACCACTTGCGCCACCGCGCCGGCGAGCCCATCCGCATCTTCGCGCAATGCGGCGGCGGGAAATCGCCCGCGCAGTTCGCGGCGCAGCCCGGGTGCCTCATCATCCAGCAGGATCGCGCAGATGCCGCCCTCGCTCTGTCCGACGAGCACCTGGCCCAGCGAACAACTTGCGATCGCATAGCGAACGGATTCGCCCGCGGTTGCGATCCGGTTCGCTGCTCCGCCCGCGAGCCCATCCGGCTTGCAGCGTTTGCACGGACGAAACCCGGCGCGGCGCGCGTCCGCGGCGGTCAGGTGAAACGAGACGTGCTGGGGCTTCGCGCCGCGCGAAGCACAGGACGGCCGGCAGTACACGCCGCTGGTACTGACCGAATAGAAAAATTCACCATCGGCCGAAGCATCGCGCACCAGCACGCGTTGCCAGCGTGGATCGTCGATTGTCGCGGAAGCCGCGATTGCACGGTTTGCGTTCATTGCATTCCTCCAAACGAGATGGTGAATGCAATTTAGGACGATGCAGTCGCGGCCACACTCCGATTCTTGCGCTGCCGCGTTCCTACATGTCGTAGAAGAATTGCTCGCGGTCTATCTTGCCGTCGCGCACGTGGTAGAGGCAGATTTCGCGCATGGTCACGCGGCCACGGCCCTTCATCGTCGCATCCATCACGGCGGCGACGCTGAACCAGTTGCCGGCGATCACCGGATCGCTCACTTCATTGCTGTGTACCGCTTCCACCATCTCGCCGAAGGCGCGGCCTTTCTGCTTGATCGCCTCCAGCCCCTTTGCATTGCCCATCGGTCCATCGGACATGCCTTCCATTTCGATGTTGATCGCGTCCTGCGCGTACAACTCTTCATGCGCCTGGGTGTAATTGGCCTGCCGGCACAACTCGACCAGGCGCTTTGCAATTTGTTCGGTGTTCATCTGCAGTCCTCTCTGTCGGTGGATACATCGCCCCAAAAATTATTCGACCCGTTTCAAAACCTGGCTCCAGTTGACTTCCCAGGTCTTGCCGCCATCACCCGAATACGCCTGTTCCCAATGCGCGGAGTTCGTCGTGATATGCGACCAGACGAACCGCACCTTGATGGGCTTCCCGTGCAGGGTGTCGTCGGCGTAGAAGGTGCCGACGCCGTGGACGAAGCGGCCCTTGACCGGTGGATCGAGCGCGCCGTGCGGATTGCGTCCGTCTATCCACCAGATCGCCCAGAGTGCCGTCTTTGGATCGTACGCGGGGGGCGCCACGCCGCGATAGATGCCTTCAGGCGTGTCGAATTCGGTGTCGTCGACGTTGGCTCGGCCGTCCATCAGTTTGAAACTCCGGATCGCGCCGTCGAATTCCTCCCAGTCGTGGCTGCCCGAAAGGCGCTGCTTCAGCCTGCGGCTGTGCACTTTCCATTTCCCGACCAGAAAATCGAAGTCGTGCAGGCCCGACAGATTTTCTGTCGCGGCAGATCGCGGCGTGTCTTGCGAAGCGCGAAGGGGAAAGCCCGCGCAAAGGACTACGATGGACAGTCCGGCGGCGAACACGTGGGATATACGCTGCATGTGGAATTCCTCGTCCGAGTGGACTTCCGACGAGCGCATTTTCCACGATCTCTGCTGACAGCGTGCTGGCAGCAGCGCCGCGGCCGGATGGCTTATGATTTGCGGCTGCGGGCCTATAGCTCAATTGGTCAGAGCAGGGGACTCATAATCCCTTGGTTCCAGGTTCGAGTCCTGGTGGGCCCACAAACGAGCGAAAGGCGGCGGCCGCACGCGGCTCGGTGCGCTCTGCATACGCGAATGACCCGGACCGCCTCTGAATGACGGAGTCTGTCGGCGGCGCCGGGTCTTGAACGGCGGTTTTGTTGCCGGCTCAGGCGGCGGCGGTTTCCAGCAACTCCTGCTTGCGCGCTTCCAGTTGTTCGCCGAGGCTCTTCAGGTCTTCATCCGAGAAGATCTTCTTCGCACGCGGGAACATTTCCTCTTCCTCTTCATCGGCGTGGTGATCGACGAGTTCCTTCAGCACTTTGGCGCGACCGCTGAATTTTTCCGAATTGATGTCCGTGCCGAGCAGATCGGGCAATACCAGTTCGCCGGCGGCGCGATGTTCCTCGAGCGCCTCGAAATAGAGCTTGTCGTTGTCGGCATCGTTGCACGCCTGTTTGTACGCCGGGTAGAAGATTTCCTCTTCGATTTGCGTATGCACCTTCAGTTCGATCGCGATCTTCTCCAGCAGCTCCGTGCGGGTCTTGCTCGCGCGCGCAGTCGTATCGTTCAATTCCTTGAGAAGCTTGCGGACTTTCTTGTGATCTTCGGTCAGCAAAGAGATCGCATCCATGTGTGTCGCTCCCTCGGTAGGTCTGCGCAAGGTAGCTGCAGGTGCGCGCAGGCTTCGTGAAACCGATGTTCCGGAAACGCCACGGTTCAGCGCGCGTCGCCTTTCGGAAACCGCACGCGCTCCGGCGCCTCGTTGAGCCGCTCCAGCATCTTCACGATCAGCCGGCTCTTCACCCGCCCTGCCTGCTTGGGATCGACGAGATAGCGCACCGTGGCATCCAGCCAGGTATTGGCGTCGACGCGAAAATGCACGGATGGGCGCTCCTGCACCTCGACTTCGTCCACCGGCGTGCGCGCCAGCAGTTCCCGGTACTTTCGTATTTGCGCGCGCATGGCCTCCCCGACTTCCTCGTCGGCAGCCTGCTGCATCGTTTCGCTGATGAATTCCAGATCGCTGTCGTAGGCGACCTGAAAGGTGATCTCGTTCCACACGTACGGAAACAGCGCCCACGAGGAGTTGATCACCGGCGTGGTCAGCACGCGCGAATTGGGGAACTTGATCAACCGCCCGCTGGGATGATGCTTGCTGTTGATCATCGGGCCGCCGATTTCCCACAGCGTGGTATCGAGATAGGCGACGTCGATGACATCGCCGCTGGAATCGCCGATGCTGATGCGGTCGCCCACCCAGTAGGGCCGCTTGGCGAGGATGTAGATCCAGCCGATGAAACTGCCGAGCGGCGTCTGCAGCGAGAAGCCGAGGACGATCGAGATCAATCCCAGCGAGGTGAGCGCCGCGTACCAGTTGGCGAACAGCACCGTCAGCGCGATCACCAGCACGAGGGTGGCGAGCACCAGTTTGCCGATGCGACGCACGTTGTAGCGCAGCGCCACGTCGGGAATCGCGCGCAGCCGGTTGTCGAGCAATCGGTAGAATGCGAGCAGCAGCGCGACCCCACCGATCCCCAGCGCCACCCGCTCCAGGAAGGCGACGGCACGCGCGGGCGCCGCGGGGAAAACATGCAAGCGCAGTGCGGCGTACGCGCCGGCGGCCAGCGCGACGATCAGCAGGCAAATCCACCAGAACGCGATCGAAGTCCGCTGCGCCGGCGCGTCGACCGCATCGGCCTGCTCGCGCAAGCGGGTTTGCTGGTCATCCGTGCAGTCGCGCTTCCCTCGGGGCGGCGTCTGCATCGATCGGACCGCTAGTGCCGGTGCGACTGGAGCTCGCGCTCCACGTCCTTTGCCATTACGCCGACCTTGTCCACGGCCTCGCGCAATTCGTCCGGTGTGACGTGGAACTTCGCGCTCCAGTCGCGCAGCTCGTGTTCCTGGTTCACGTTGATGCGGATGCGGTCCGCCTGGCCCGTCTTGCTCCTGTCGTCGCTCATGTCCGCTTCCTTGTGGTACCCGGGCCTTCAATGCCAAGCCTCGCGTGAAGGGCGGGTCAACTTTCGCCGCGATGGCTTCACGTCCGCCTCACCGACGGATGTTTATTGCTTGCATGGGTTCTTTGCACTGGGTGCCTCCATGGAACGATTTCGACGGGCCTTTCGCAATTACGGGGATCCGGGCAGGCAGCAAGGCAAGATCGGATACGTGATCGCGTGGTTGCTAGGTGTGCCGATCCCCATCCTGATCATCGTGGCCTTGCTGCGCGGATGCTCTTGAGTTTTGAACATCGAGGAGACGAGGCCATGGCGATTCTGGAAGATGCGGCGGTAACACGGGAACACCCGGTGATGCGCTGGGGCGCGGTCTGGGCGGGGTGGCTGCTCGCGACCGGCATCGCGGCACTGCTGTATGCGTTCGGACTTGCCGTCGGATTCTCCGCATTAGATCCGCACGATCCAGCCACCGTGGCGCGCGGCGTGTCCGGCGGAGCGATCGCGTGGATGATCCTGACCTGGGCGGCATCGCTATGGCTGGGCGCGATGTTCGCCAGCTGGTTCGATGGCCGCAACGACAGCGAGATGGGCGTGATTCGCGGACTCGCGGTGTGGGGCCTGTCGCTCACCGCCACGACACTGCTGATCGCGAGCGGCATGACCCATCTCACTTTTGCCGGCGTGGCTCCCACCGACACGTTGCCCACAGTGGATGCCGACACCGTCGCGCAATACAGCGCGCGCATCATGTGGACGGCATTCGGTTGCGCGCTCGCCTCGCTGATCACCGCCGCGTTCGGCGGCTGGCTCGGCGCGCAGCACGTCGATCGGGTCTACCACCTGCGCACCTACACAAGGCACGGCGCGACGCGCTGAATCCCCGGGTCTCGCATGGCGCGGCCATGTCGGCACCGCTGCGCGTCACGAGCTGGAACATCGAGAACCTTGCGCCGTATCTCGGCGAGGACGCCGATCCGCCGCTGCGATCATTGCTGAAATCTCTGCATTCTCCAGATGTGCTGTGCCTGCAGGAAATCCGCATCCGTCCCCGGGACGCGGCGCTGATCGAGGGGATGCAGCGCACGCTGCCGGGCTATCGCTGCCACTGGTCCTTGAACCACGATGCGCGCAATGCGTCGTATCGCGGCGGTCGCGCTTATGGCGTCGCGACGTGGACACGCAACGAACTCGACGCGCGGGCATACGTGCCGGAGTGGGACCGCGAAGGCAGGGTGGTAATGACCCTGTTGCCGGAACTGCGCTGGCTGGTCGTCAACGTGTACGCGGTCAACGGCACCACGAAACCGTACTGGGACCACGAGCGCAATCGTCAAGTCGGCGACCGCCATGCATTCAAGCGGCGCTTCATCGAAATACTCGGCGATGAAATCGCAACCCTGCAAAAGCACGACTTGCAGCTGATCCTGATCGGCGACTGGAATGTCTCGCGCACCAGGCTCGACACCTTTCCGCGCCTGCGCACCGAGGCGCCGCATGCGCTCGCGCGGAAGGAATTCAACGAGGGCTTCATGCCGCGGCTGAAAGTGGTGGATGCCTTCCGCGAGTTGCACCCGGATGCGCGTCGGTACACCTGGTTCAATCGGCGCGCGCGCGGCGGCCGCCTCGACGCGGCGCGCGTGGATTTCGCGCTCGTCTCCGAATCATTGCTCAATCGGGTCACCGCTGCCGAAACCGCCGAACCCGGACAACTGCCGTCGAAAAGCGATCACGTGCCGCTGTGGATTTCGCTGCGGCGTTAGTCGTCCACGAGCTTAGAGCCGGAGGCACGCGGCAGCTCGCGTCGCGGTTGCGCCGTCGTTCGAACTTCCGAGTGCCGAGGTCGCACGTGTTTTTCACGCAGGCACGACCAGGGGTTCACGATAGTGCGAATCCCGTGATCAACAAGGAGGTCGCCTCATGCATCGTCGTCGTTTTCGTCGCGCGCTCGCCATGATCGCCGTTGCCGCCGCCGTCGTCGCGGCCAGTTTCACCGTATCCGCACAGCAATCGCCCGCGCTGGATCGCGTGAGCGTCTGGCTGGGCGGTTACTACTCGAGCAACAAAACGACCGTATCAGGGCAGGGAACCGGAACCTATGCAGGCATCCAGGGCACGCTGGATTTCGAGAACGACCTAGGCCTCAAGGACCACAGTGCCGATCCGCGCGCGCGCCTGGATTTCCTGATCGGCGACAGCCAGGGCTTCTCCTTCGACTACTATCAGATCCATCGGAATGTCAGTGGCGACTACGCGGCGGCGATTCCGGAACTGGGCACCGACGTCGGCGCGCACATCGACAGCAATATCGATTACGACTTCGGCTCGGCCTCCTACAAATGGTGGTTCGGGCACGCCAGCGATGTCTTCGGCATCGGGCTCGGCGCCGCGTATTACAACGTCGATTTCCGCGTGAACGGCACCGCGCAGGCGGGCGATGACAGCACCGACTTTTCCGACAGCTACGACGAAAGCGCCTGGGCGCCGATGCTCACGCTCGGCTGGCGCCATGCTTTCGACGAGCACTGGCGCATGTACATCGATGCTTCGGGCGTGAAGAAGAACGGCGGTGATCTCAGCGGTCACATCTGGAACGCGGCGCTCGGCGTGGAGTGGTTCCCCTGGCAGAACGTCGGCTTCGCGCTGGAGTACGCGGCTTCGCGGCTGCACCTCGACAAGAATTTCGACGAAGGCAACGCGAAACTGGATTTGAATTCCGACGGGCCCGCGTTCTACCTGCGCGCCCGGTTCTAGCATCGGCTCGCGGCGTGCAGTGAACCTTCTTCTCCGGAAGAGGCAGAGGCAAGGTTCGGGCTTCGCCGACGCGTTAAACTGCGCGTCGGATTCCGACGAGTGTCCCCATGAACACGGCCTCTCCCGCGGTGCCGACATCCGCGCGCGCCCCGCTTTTCGCCAATCGCGATTTCAACCTGCTGTTCGGAGGCAGTTCGATCTCCGCATTCGGCGATCAGTTCACGCTGGTGGCACTGCCGTGGCTGGTGCTGAAGCTCACGGGCAACCCAGCCGCGCTCGGTCTCGTGCTGGCGGTGATGGCGTTTCCGCGTGCGGCTTTCATGCTGGTCGGCGGCGCGATCGTGGATCGCATGTCGCCGCGGCGCGTGCTGCTCGGGGGACGCGCCGTCAACGCCGCGTGCATCGTGATCCTCGCCGCGCTGGTGCTCACCTCCAGCATCCAGATGTGGATGGTCTATCTGCTGGCGCTCGGCATCGGGTTGTCGACCGCCTTCGTGTATCCGGCCGGTTCGGCGATCCTGCCGCAACTGGTGCAACCGCAGCAGTTGCGCCAGGCGAATGCATTGTTCATGGGCATGCGCCAGCTCAGCATGATCGGCGGTCCGGTGCTCGCCGGTTTCGTGATCGCCCTTGGCGCGCATCATCAACCCTCCACGCAGGCGTTGCCGGACGCGCGCGGCCTGGGCGAGGCTTTCGCGATCGATGCGGCGAGCTTCGTGTTTTCCCTGGTGTCGCTGGCCATGATCCGCATCCATGGCGATTTCCATCCGCCGAAAACCGACGCCGGCGTGTTCGCCAGCATCGCGGCCGGCGTGCGCTACGTGTGGGCGGACGTGCCGCTGCGCGCGTTCATGATCTATGCGAGCTTCGTGTCGGTGTTCGTGGGCGGCCCGATCCAGGTCGGCCTGCCGGTGCTGGCGGACACGCGCATGAACCTCGGCGCGGCTTCGCTCGGAATCCTGATGACCGCGCAGGGCATCGGCATGTTCGCCGGCAGTTTTCTTTCGGGCGTCGGACAGCGTGCGATGCGCGGGCGCCTCGGCTTGATGGTGCTGGCCATCGACAGCCTGATCGGCTTGACGCTCGTCGCGCTGACGCAGGTGCACACCACGTATACCGGTGCCGCGCTGCTGTTCTGCACCGGCCTGCTCGGTGGCATCGTGCAGATCGCGATCTTCGTCTGGATCCAGCAGCGCGTCTCGCCACAGATGATGGGACGCGCCATGAGCATCCTGATGTTCACCTTCATGGGACTCGGCCCGCTGTCGGCGGCGATCGCCGGTGCGCTGCTGAAGATGATTTCGCTCACCGCGCTGTTCGGCATAGCGGGCTGCACGCTCACTGCAATCGCGCTGTGTTGCCTCGCAAGTCCCCAGATGCGCAGCATCCGCGTGATGCAGCCGGACGCGGCGAAAGCTTGAAGACGTGGGTCGGGTTGGCCGCGCAGCGGCGTAGTCCGCCGGCGCACAACGGCAGGTACGCGCCCAGCCGCGCTGACCGCCCTGTTTGGCTTGATGACATCGCCGCGAGGATTCCATGCACCCGGTAATACGCCTGGCTTTGACTACTGCACTTGCTTTGCCGGCGTTCCACGTTCGCGCGGCGACCCCGCCCACCTACGACATCGTCATCCGCAATGGACAGGTGATCGACGGCACCGGCTCGCCCGCGCGTTCGGCCGATATCGCGATCGAGAACGGCCGCATCGCCACAATCGGCAAGCTCGACCACGCTGATGCGAAGCAAGTGATCGACGCGCACGGCATGGTGGTTGCGCCGGGTTTCATCGACATGCTGGATCAATCGGGTGACACCCTGCTGGTGGATGGCCACGCGCAATCGAAAATCTTCCAGGGGATCACCACGCTGATCACCGGCGAAGGCGAGTCGGTGGCCCCGCTCAATGACAAGATCCTCGCGGAAGAGAAGCCGCACACACCGCCGATGTGGCGAACGCTGGGCGAATACTTCGCGAACCTGCAAAAGCAAGGCATCGCGGTGAACTTCGGCACCTACGTCGGTGCGGCCACCGCGCGCGAAATGGTGATCGGCTATGGCGACCGCGGGCCCACTGCCGAAGAGCTGAAGCAGATGCAGGCAATCGTCGCGGACGCGATGCGCGAGGGCGCGTTCGGCGTATCGACGGCGCTGCAATATCCGCCGGCCACCTACAGCACCACGCCGGAATTGATCGCGCTGGCGAAGACGGCGGCGAGCTTCGGGGGCATCTACGCCACCCACATGCGCAGCGAAGGCGACGGCGAAATGGCCGCGCTGGACGAGGTCTTCGACATCGGGCGCACCGCGCGCATTCCGGTGGAAATCTTCCACCTCAAGGTCGCCGGCCACGAGAACTGGGGTGACATGCCCAAGGTGATCGCGAAGATCGATGCGGCGCGCGCGCGGGGTCTCGACATCGGCGCCGATACCTACGCCTACACTGCCTGGGGCAACGATCTCGCCTCGTTCATTCCGCCCTGGGCGCACGCCGGCGGCAATGCGCAGTTGCTCGCGCGGCTGAAGGACCCGCAAACACGCGCGCGCATCGAAAGGGACATGCAAACGCCGTCGAGCGCATGGAGCAACGATTGGCTGGAAGTGCCCGGACCGCACGCGGTGGAAATCACCTCCGTGCACAACCCGGCGCTCAAGTCATTCGAAGGCAAACGCCTCGACGATGTCGCCAGGGAGTGGCACGAGAAGCCGATCGATGCCTTGCTCGATCTATTGATCAAGGATGACGCCGCGACCGACGTCGCCGTGTTCGGCATGTCGCAATCGGACGTCACGCTGGCGTTGAAACAACCCTGGGTCTCCATATGCGACGATGCCGCCGCGCAGGCGCCGGTCGGCAAGCTCGGCCAGGGCCATCCGCACCCGCGCGCCTACGCAGCGTTTGCGCGGATCATCACGAAGTACGTGCGCGCGGATCACGCGTTGACCTTGCCGGACGCCATCCGCAAGATGACATCGCTGCCTGCGCAGCGCCTGGGCCTCAAACAGCGCGGCATGATCAAGCCCGGCATGTTTGCCGATATCGTCGTCTTCGATCCGGCCAGGCTGCGTGCGCCCGCGACCTTCGAGCAACCCAAGCAACTCGCGCGGGGCATGTCGTACGTGCTGGTCAACGGCGTGCCGGTGATCGCCCACGGCAAGATGACTCAAGCCCTGCCTGGCAAGGTGCTGCGCGGGCCCGGACACCGCCACCGCGGGTAGCCCGCCTCGGCTGCCGGCACCGCCGATTCAACAAGAATCTTTGCAACGACGCACAAGCAACTGCGTTGCCGACGGCAGGCCGGTTTTTCGCGCCAATCTCCTCACGCTGGCGCAACACTGCCCTTGATAGGCTCGCCGCGTGTTGTTACCGCTTCCCGAAACGCCCCCATCATGAACGTGATGGCCTGATTTCCTCAAGGATGAAATTGCGGGCAAGGAAGCCCCTCGGGGAAAACTTACAGAATCCGCACCGGCACCGGCACCGGCACCGGCGGGGCGAGCGCCGATCCCGCGTTCGTTCGCGCAGCGGTGGATGACGCCCGGGAGAATCTTTCTGCTACATCACTCCACACCGCGAGATGCGACGGGAGAAGCATATGGACAGGGAATTGGCCAGGCTGCAAGCATTGCTCAATACAATAGATGACGCACGCATGTGCCAGCGCCGCGTGGCGCGCGACGTGGCGCACTCCCATGTCAGGAGCGTGCTGGAACATGCCGGGCGGGTCCACCTTGAAATTGGCGCCGACTTGGCCGATTACCTCGTCAGGGCCGGCCGCCGACCGTCGCGACGCGGCAGCGTGGCCGGGAGTTTGCGCGCCATGCAGGCGAAATGGAGAGCGCACGTCAGCTCCGATATCGAACTGTTTTTCGTGATGCAGGCGGCCAAATGCGAGACGCGGGTACTGCGCAGGCTTCGCGGCGTGCTGGCCAATATCGGCGACGGCGAATTGCGGGCCCACTTGCGCGATCATCAACGCGAGATCGAACACGTCTATCTGAAAGTCAGCCAGTTCGGATTCCTGATGCAGATGCAGACCGCCCCATCGGGCAAGCGTGCATTCGCGCGTCATCGTGTCGCCGTGCACACGCCGGAACCGCAGCCCACGCGCGCAGGTTGAAGCGATCCGGGGCGGCCCGCAGCACTAGGTGCCAGCCGGCGCCCCGAACCATTGGGTGAGCGCGTCGGCCAGTCCGGCGCCCGATCCGTCGCCCACCCAAGCGACATGGCCATCCGGCCGCACCAGCACGGCGGTGGGTGCATCGACGCCCCCGATTACCGGCAGCTCCCACGCGCCGCAATATTCCGTATCGACCGTGCGAACACGATCCGCCCACTGCATTGCGATGCCGTCGAGCGCGCCGCGCTCGCCGAAGTTGATCAGCAGCGGCCGCGCGTCGTGCAGCAGTTCGAACACCCGCGTCGGCTTGTCCGTGGTCACCACTTCCAGATCGGGCATCCGCCTTCCGAGCAGCGGGTGTCCTTCACCGAAATCGTAACGGATGCCCAGGCCGGACATCATCGCCGCGACTTTCTTGCGGGACTCGTCGCATGCGAGCAGTTTGGCCACGATCTCGCGCAACGCGGCGGTGCGATCGTCCGTGCGGAGCAGCGCGGTCTGCGCCATCGTGTTGCGCAGTACGCGCGCGCCGACCGGGTGGCGTTCGGCATGATAGGTGTCGAGCAGGATTTCGGGCGACGTGCGCTTCACCACTTGGGCCAGTTTCCAACCCAGGTTCACCGCGTCCTGCACGCCGGTGTTGAGGCCCTGTCCGCCGACCGGCGAATGCACGTGCGCCGCGTCGCCCGCCAGCAACACGCGCCGTTCGCGGTAGCTCGCTGCCTGCCGCGCCATGTCGGTGAAGCGCGAAATCCAGGTCGGATTATGGGCGCCGTAATCGGTGCCGCACACGGCGATCAGCGCTTCGCCGAAGTCGCGCAGCGTGGGCTCGCCTGTTCCGACATTCTTCTCGGGCACCATCACGCGTACAGGCCCGCCCTCCTTCCAGATGATCTCGCCATCGCGGATTTCGTAATCCCGCTTGCCGAAGGCATGCGTGCCGAACGCCGTGCGGTGGACGCCCAGCGGCGGCTGATCAGTCATCTCGACCTCGGCAATCAGGTTGCTCGTGGTCGCATCCGATCCGGGGAATGCGACACCGGCCGACTTGCGGACCGTGCTGCGTCCGCCATCGCAACCGACGAGGTATTGCGCGCGCAGCGAACCGTCGGAGAGTTCGACGTCCACGCCGCTGTCGTCCTGCGCGAAGCCCGTCACCTCGCGTCCGCGAAGGAACGTCGCGCCCAGCTAGCCGACCCAGCCGGCGAGGATGCGCTCGATGTGGTTCTGCCACAGCCCGAGCGTGTAGGGATGCCGGGAGGGAAAGTCGCTGATGTCCAGCTTGACCGAGGCGAACCCGAGGGCCTGGGCAATCTGTCCCTCCGCGAGGAAGCGTCCGGCGATGCCGCGCTGGTCGAGCACTTCGATCGTGCGCGCATGCAGGCCGCCCGCGCGCGAGCCGACCAGTTCCTGACTTTCGCGCCGCTCGACGATGGCGACGTCCACGCCCGCCAGTTTCAATTCCGCCGCGAGCATCAATCCGGTCGGACCTCCGCCGGCGATCACCACGTCATGGCCGCGTATCGCGGAAGAATAGTTTTTTGCTGAAGACAAGCCCATTCGCACCTCCAATCGCCGGTGTCCCGAAGTCCGGGCGGGCGATTGGACGGCACGACCCGGGGCTTGCCGCAAGCCCCGTCCCTGCTAGGATATTGATAGTGGCGAGGAGAGCATTTCTCCTCGCCAATTTTTTGGGTGCGATCCATAAATGCCTAAGCGTCGCATCAAACGAGATGTAGACGCGCCACTGTTCCTCGCAAAGCATCAAAAAACTGTTGCGAAAGGGACAAAAAGCGGACATCATGCCCGCAATTAGTCCACCTGCTTGCGAGGGCAATATGGAAAACGCACGGCATCTACTCGCGAGCTTGCGGGGTCGCTACAGCCAAAAGGAACTGGCTGCCATTTTGGAAACCGATGTTCGCACCCTGAGGCGATGGGAACTCGGTGAAACCGAACCACCGAAATACCTGCCGGACGCGATTCGTCAACGTCTCCTGCCGTTGGCCAGTTACAACAACGACTCAGCGTTCACTTTCATTGATCTCTTCGCAGGAATCGGCGGAATACGTGCAGGTTTCGAGACGCACGGCGGGCGGTGTGTGTTCACCAGTGAGTGGAATTCGTACGCACAAAAGACCTATCTCGACAACTTTCCGCATTCTGCACACGCTTTTGCAGGCGACATCACCAAGGTTGATGAACGCGACGTTCCCGACCACGACGTACTGCTCGCTGGGTTTCCATGCCAGCCTTTCAGCATCGCGGGTGTCTCGAAGAAGAATGCACTCGGTCGTGCCCATGGGTTCGCAGACGAGACTCAAGGGACGTTGTTCTTTGATGTTGCTCGCATCATTGCGACAAAACGGCCCAAGGCGTTCCTGCTGGAAAACGTGAAGAACCTGATCAGCCACGACAAAGGCAATACCTTTCGCGTGATCCAGAAGGCGTTGGAGAAGGATCTGCGCTATCACGTCCAATGGAAGGTG
>DASXWZ010000077.1:0-7868 GCA_036503375.1 Rhodanobacteraceae bacterium
GGGCGGCTCGATCCATGCGCCGATTATGCGCGATCCCGGAGTGCGCACCACACTCCCAGCAACAACCCCAGCCATGCCGGTAGCCCGAGCAGGATCCACGGCAGGTTGCTTTGCGGCAGGATGCCGCCGAGATTGACGATCAGCGCGGCCAGTGCGGCGAGCGTCATCACTGATACGAGCACGAAGGCGAAGCGGCTCGCGTGCGCGTCGCGGCGCGCGAGGCGCAACAGGGCAGGGATCAGCAGCAACGCCAATGGGTCGAACAGCAGCAGGTTTTCGTTGGCCCACGCCGAATGGTGCGTGGTGAAGGCCCACAGGATTGTCATGCCGGTCCCGGCGATGCCCGCGAGCAGCACATACAACGCCCCACCGAAAGCAAACGCGCAGCGCGCGATGCTGCTGCACCGGCGGAACCAGCCGGCGAGCGCGAATGCGATCCCGATGACCGACCCCGCCGCAAACAGTGGCCACCGCAGATCGGGCGGCGAATCCGGCGGTAGCGAAATTCGTGCTGCGGCAATTCGCGTTTCGTCGCCGATCAGTGCCCGCCCGTCCGGCGTGCGCGCCCCGCGCAAGGTCTCCATCAATTGCGCGGGCAGGAAACTTCCACTCCAGCCATTCAATGGCTGATCGGCATACGGCCCGAGCCCGAGATCGAGCAACAACATCAACCACGGCTGTCCGGACATCAACCGATCGGTTTGCTCGCGATAGGTGAATGCCCGCGGTTGTTTCTGCATCTGCGTGCGCAATGCGCCATCCAGAATGTCGTTCAATGCGTCTCGCAGGCGCGTGGTGCAGTTGGCCGTGTAGTAGTCGTAGGCGTAGCGCGCATTCTCCGGCTGCACGTTCCAGACCAGGAAATCGCGCAGATGCGCGCGCTGTTCCGGCGTGAGGTTCAATCGTTGCGCGACGATCCAGCGACCTTCGCCTTCGTATTCGGAAAGATCGTCCGCCAGGGGCCACGCGGCGGCCATGTAGTTCATGCGGCCGCGCGCGAAGTTGTAGAAGAAATCCTGCTGGTTGAAATCGAACAGGCCGTAGTTGAAGGCGATCGCCTGGCCGTCGCGCACATCCGTCAATACCAGCGCATCGTGACCGAAGCGCTCCCAGTAGATTTCGCCCGGCCCGTAGGTGTAAAGATCGACACGTAGCGCTTCGCCGGGAGCGTGGGCGATATCGGCGTGGGCGACGGGAATCAGCAGCAAAGCAAGTGCTATTAGAAGAAGCGCTTCGCGCAGAATGATGCTTCGCCCCCTCACCCCCGACGATGAAAACGTTGGGAGTGAGGAGGGAAAAATTCTGCGCTTTCCCGAGTCCCGAGTTCCGAGTCCCGAGTCCCGCGCTTCACGCGGCATCGCGCTTGCGCACCCGGAACTGGAGAACGCGGCGGTCGTCGGCGCGCGTGACGCTGAAGACGAAGCCGTCCACCGCGGCTTCCTCGCCGGGCTCGGGCAGGTGGCCGATTTCGGCGGTGACCATGCCGCCGATGGTGTCGTGTTCCTCGTCGGAGAATTCGCTGCCGAGCTGTTCGTTGAAATCCTCGATCGGCGTCAGCGCATCCACCAGCCATTCGGATTCGCCCGCGGGAACGATCAGGCTCGGCTGGACAGCGTCGTCGTGCTCATCGTCGATCTCGCCGACGATTTCCTCGAGGATGTCCTCGATGGTGATCAGGCCGGCGATGCCGCCGTACTCGTCCACCACCAGGGCCATGTGGTTGCGCGAGCGGCGCAGCTCGGCCAGCAGCACGTTGAGCCGCATCGATTCCGGGATCATCATCGCCGGGCGCAGCAGCGCGCGCACGTCGGCGGGTTTCCCTTGCGCGCAGCCGCGCAGCAGGTCCTTGGCGAGCAGGATGCCGAGGATTTCGTCCTTGTCCTCGCCGTGCACCGGAAACCGCGAGTGGCCGGACTCGGTAACGGTCGCCAGGATCGAAGCCGGATCGTCGTCGATCGCCAGCATTACCATCTGCGCGCGCGGCACCATCACGTCGTCGACGGACAGGTGCGCGACGCGCAGCGCGCCTTCGATCATGGCGTAGGTGTCGCCGGAAAGCAGGCCGTTGGCCTGCGCCTCGCGCAACTCGGCGAGCAATTCCTCGCGGTTGCGCGGTTCACCGGAAAGCATGTGGCCCAGACGGTCCCACCAGGAGCGGTGGGCGGGGCCCGTAGTACTAGGAGGTTCTGCGGACATGGAATAGAGCACGTCCCCGAAGGGGCGGAACGGGTAGTTTAGCGGAAATAGGGATCGTCGATGCCCAACCGGGCCAACACGCGCGTTTCCAGCGCTTCCATCTTTTCCGCATCCCTTGCGCTCTGGTGATCGAATCCCAGCAGATGCAGCACGCCGTGCACGGTGAGATGTGCGTAATGATCGCGAACGGACTTGCCTCGCTCACGCGCTTCGCGCGCCACCACCGGCGCGCAGATCACGATGTCGCCCAGCAGCGGTGAATTCACGCCACTCGGAAACTCCGCCGGAAACGACAGCACATTGGTGGCGTAATCGCGTTGGCGATAATGCCGATTGAGCACGCGACCTTCGCGGGCGCCGACAACGCGGACGGACAATTCGGCGGATCTGCGATAGCGCGCACCTTGCAGGGCGGCTTCGGCCCAGCGGCGAAAACCCGTCGCCGCGGGAACGCCGCGGCGCGCCACGGCGTATGAAACATGCAATTCAACCGCCGGCATCGGATTCGCGCTGCTCGGCGGATTCGTAGGCGCGCACGATCTTGGCGACCAGCGGATGTCGCACCACGTCGCGCGAAGTGAAGAAGGTGAAGCTGATGCCTTCCACGCCCCGCAGCACTTCGATCACGTGGCGCAAACCGGAGCGCGCGTTGCGCGGCAGGTCGACCTGGGTCACGTCGCCGGTGACGACCGCCACCGAACCGAAGCCGATGCGGGTGAGGAACATCTTCATCTGTTCCACGGTTGTGTTCTGCGCTTCGTCCAGGATCACGAACGAATCATTCAAGGTGCGCCCGCGCATGTAGGCGAGCGGCGCGATCTCGATCACGTTGCGCTCCAGCAGTTTCGCCACGCGCTCGAAACCGAGCATTTCGTACAGTGCGTCGTAGAGCGGTCGCAGGTACGGATCGACCTTCTGCGCCAGGTCGCCCGGAAGAAAACCGAGTTTCTCGCCGGCTTCGACCGCGGGGCGCACCAGGATCAGCCGCTGCGCGCGGCCGGCCTCCAGCGCTTCGACCGCGCTCGCGACCGCGAGGTAGGTCTTGCCGGTACCGGCCGGGCCGACGCCGAAATTGATGTCGTGAGTGGCGATCGCATGCAGGTAACGCATCTGGTTCGGACCGCGGCCGCGGATCACCCCGCGCTTGACCTTGATCGTCACCTCCTGCGCGCTTTCGGCCGCCTGTTCGGCCAGCGCGTCCACGCCGGACTCGGCCAGGTGCAGGTTGATCTTCTGGCCCGTCAGGGCCTCGCGCTCGGTCGCCGCGTAAAGATCGTGCAGCACCCGTTCGCCGGCCTTGACCGCGAACTCCTCACCGATCACGCGAAAGAGGTTTCCGCGGTTGTTGATCTCCACGCCGAGGCGCAACTCGATCTGGCGGAGATGCTCGTCGAACGGCCCGCACAGGTTCGCCAAACGTTGCGGATCCTCGGGTTCCAGCACCAGGTCGCGTTGTGTCAGGGGATCGGTCATCCATCCAGCGTAGCGCGGCTTCGCGGCCGGAGCCACCCAACGACTCTGCCGCCACCGCCGTGCTTGCAAATAATTAAACAATGAATTAATTTTGTCGCATGGCCATCGCCCGGAAATCCGCAAAGCCCGTGCGTCGCAAGGTCGGCCGGCCGCGTCGCGGCAATGCCGACCTGCGCGAGCGGCTGATCGACGCCGCGATCGCGCAATTCATCCGGACCGGCATCGGCGGGACTTCGCTGCGCGCGGTCGCGCAGGCCGCGAGCGTGACTCCTGCGATGCTGCATTACTACTTCGGTGACAAGAAGCAGATGACGCTGGCGGTGGTGAGCGAACGTCTGCTGCCGGCGGTCGCGCCACTGCGTGCGCGCATCGAGGATGCCGGCGACGATCCGTCGGAAGTCGCCGGCGCGTTCGTCAATGGCATGGCCGAGATGGTCGCCGCCAATCCCTGGCTGCCGGCGCTGTGGGTGCGCGAGGTGCTGTGCGAGGGCGGCGCGTTGCGCGAGGTCGTGTTCAAGCGCGCGGTGCCGCAACTGCCGCAGTTGCTGGCGCAGCGCTTCACGGCCGCGCAGGCGCGTGGTCTGGTCGATCCACGCCTCGATCCGCGCCTGATGGTGGTTTCGCTGGTCGGCCTGACCCTGTTCCCCGCCGCGGGCGCACCGATCTGGCGCAAGATATTCGATGCCGACGACATCGGCGTGGACGCGCTGCGCCGTCACGCGCTGGCATTGCTCGAGCATGGCATGGGCGCGCGCGCGCGCGCACGCAAAGGGAAAACACGATGACCGGGATACTGCGTCGATTCGTTTCCGCATCGATCATCGCGGCCGGCGTGATCGCGTCGAGCGCCTGCTCGAAAGCGCCGCCGCAGGCGCTCGGCACCCTGGAATACGACCGCATCAATCTGCCGTCGCCGGCGGCCGAACGCCTCGTCGCGCTCGATGTGCGCGAAGGCGAGCGCGTGCGCGCGGGCCAACCGTTGCTGAAGCTCGATCCCGCGCACACGCAGGCGCAGCTCGCGGCCGACCTGGCGCAAGCGCAACAGATGCAGTCAGCCCTGGCCGAACTGCAAATCGGTCCGCGCGCCGAAGACATCGCCAAGGCGCGCGCCAATCTGGCGGCGGCGCAAGCCGGCGCGCGCCAGGCGCGTGCCTACTACAACCGTCTGCTCGCGCTGAAGGGCAAGGACTTCGTTTCCGCCGCGGACCTGGACACCGCGCGCGCCGCAGCCGGCAGTGCGGACGGCCAGGCGGGTGCGATGCGCGCCGCGCTCGACGAACTGCTGCACGGCAGCCGCCCGGAGGACATCGCGCAGGCGCAGTCCGCGCTCGCCGCTGCGCAGGCAAATGCGCAGGCGCAGCGCGTGCTGCTCGGCAAGCTCGATGTCGTCGCGCCCCGCGACGGCATCGTGGACAGCATCCCCTACAAGCTGGGCGACCAGGCGCCGGTCGGCGCGCCGCTGGCAATCCTGCTCGCGGGCGATGCGCCTTACGCGCGCATCTACGTGCCCGAGCAGCAGCGCGCCAACGTGCATGTCGGCGATTCCATCACCGTGCACGTAGATGGCCGCAGCCAGGCCTTGCGGGGTCGCGTGCGGATGATCCGCAGCGAGCCGGTGTTCACACCGTACTACGCCCTGATCGGCGAGGATGCCGCGCGGCTGAGTTACATCGCGGAAGTCACGCTCGGCAAGGACGCGGCGAATCTCCCGGCCGGCCTGCCGCTGCACGCCGACTTGCCGAAGCCTGCGCAATGAACGCCGCCGCGCAAGACGCCGATGATGCATGCGCGATCCGCGCGCGCGGCTTGAGCAAGCGCTTCGGTCAGTTGCAGGCGGTGGATCATGTCGATCTGGATGTGCCGGCGCAGCACGTCTACGGCTTCCTGGGTCCGAACGGCTCGGGCAAATCCACCACGATCCGCATGCTGTGCGGACTGCTGACGCCGAGCGAAGGCGAGATCGAAGTCCTGGGTCTGAAAATCCCCGAGCAGGCCGACGCGTTGCGCAGCAAGATCGGTTACATGACGCAGCGCTTCTCGCTGTTCGAGGATTTGAGCGTGCGCGAGAACCTGGAATTCCTTGCCGCGATCCACGATTTTCCGCGACAGCGCGCGCGCGAGCGCGTGGACGAACTGATCGAGGAATACGATTTCGCCGATCGCCAGAAACAGCTCGCCGGCACCATGAGCGGCGGACAGAAGCAGCGGCTCGCACTGGCCGGTGCGGTGATCAACAAGCCGGAACTGCTGTTCCTGGACGAACCGACCAGTGCGGTCGATCCGGAATCGCGGCGCGATTTCTGGGAAAAGTTGTTCGAGTTGGCCGATGCCGGCACGACCATCCTGGTTTCGACGCACTTGATGGACGAAGCGGAGCGTTGCCATCGACTGGCGATCCTCGACCACGGCAAGCTGGTCGCGGACGGCACACCAGGTGAGCTGGAGCAGCAACTCGAAGGCCGCACGCTGCTGGTACACGCCCGCGATCCGCGTCGGGCGCAGCAGCGAATCTCCAGTCTGGAAGGCGTGCTGAGCGTGGCCCAGGTCGGCAACGCGCTGCGCGTGCTGATCGGGCAGGGCAGCGACGCGGCGGATCGCATCCGCGAAGCACTGGCCGGTTCCGATGCGCAGGTCGAGTCGGTGGATCCGAACCTTGAGGACGTGTTCGTCTCCGCCACGGCTTCCGGCGCGCAGACACGGAAGCACGCGGCATGAAGGCGCGACGGCTCGGCGCGATCATGCTGAAGGAGTTGCGGCAGTTGCGCCGCGACCGCGTCACGCTCGCGATGATCGTGATGGTGCCGGTGATGCAGTTGATCCTGTTCGGCTACGCGATCAATTTCAATCTGCGCGGGCTGGATGCGGGCGTCGCCGACCAGGCCAACACGTCGGCTTCGCGTGCGCTGGTGATGGACATGCTGGCGACCGATGTCGTCAAGCCCGTGTTGACCGCGCAGACGCCGCAGCAGTTGATGGATGCGCTGCGTCGCGGCCGGATCAATGTCGGCATTTCGATCCCGCCGGATTTCGAACAGCGCCGCGCGGGTGGCCGCCCGGTCGCGCAGATTCTCGTGGACGGCAGCGACACCTCGGTGCTGGGAGCGGCCTCGCAGCTCGCGCAGGTGCCGGTGGACAGCAGCGCGCCGGACACGCGCGCACCGGCGCGCAGCACGCCGGCGAGCGGGCCGATCAGCGTGGTCGGTTTCTACAATCCGCAGCGGCGGACCGCGGTGAACGTCGTGCCCGGATTGATCGGCATCATCCTGACCATGACGATGGTGATGTTTACCGCCATCGCGATCGTGCGCGAACGCGAGCGCGGCAACATGGAACTGCTGATCGCCACACCGCTCACCAGCGGCGAATTGATGATCGGCAAGGTGTTGCCGTACGCGGGCATCGGCCTGATCCAGACCACCCTGGTCTTGTTGCTCGGCGTGTGGCTGTTCGACGTGCCGATCCGCGGCTCGCTGTTCGAAGTCTACGTGGCGGCGGTGCTGCTGATCGTGGCCAATCTCGCGCTCGGCCTGCTGATCTCGACCAGGGCGCAGTCGCAGTTCCAGTCCATGCAACTCACGATGTTCATCTTCCTGCCATCCATCCTGCTGTCGGGCTTCGTGTTTCCGTTCGCGGGCATGCCGTGGGTCGCGCAATGGATCGCGGAGGCGCTGCCGCTGACGCATTTCCTGCGCCTGATCCGCGGCGTGATGCTGCGCGGCGCGGGCCTGTCGGAAATGTGGGTCGAAGTCGCCGCGCTCACGGCGTTCATCGTGGTCGCGATGGGCGTGGCGATCGCGCGGTTCCGCAAGCGGCTTGACTGAAGCCGGAGAATCGGCGCGATATTCAAATTGTCGTCATTCCGGGGCCGTTCGCGGCTTCATCGCGAACGGAACCCGGACAAATTCGTCTGGAACGAATTTGAACAGCCGAAGGCTGGCCCGAAGGGCAAAGTCCAAGGACGGACTTTGTAATCCATTTTGATCTTCTGCAAAAGCAAAATGATTCCGGCTTGCGCCGGAATGACGATGAATAAGTCAGTCGATTGGCGACTAAATGCTAATGCGTGCGCGCAACGAATTCGTCAGCGCCGCAGTGATCGTCACATCCACGAATTGCCCGATCATTTTTGCATCGCCGGGGAAGTTCACCGATCGCATGTTCTCGGTCTTGCCGGTGAGTTCGTTCCGGTCGCGGGCGCT
>DASXWZ010000078.1:0-3548 GCA_036503375.1 Rhodanobacteraceae bacterium
GCAGGGACGTTGCAATTGCCACCTTCCGGCGAGCCGATCGCGCTCGGCGTGGAGCATCCCGTCAGCGGCGGTTATCCCCGCATCGGCCAGATCGCCGCGACCGACTTGCCGCGCCTCGCGCAACGCCGGCCGGGCGATGCGCTACGCTTCATGCCATGTACGCTGGAAGAAGCACAGCGGGCGCTCCACAAGCGCGATCGGCAGTTGCTGAAAATGGAAACGGCCATCGCCATTCGTTTGAAGCAGGACGCGTGAAGACGATCGACCTCAATGCCGATCTCGGCGAAGGCTGCGACGATGCCGCGGTGATGCCGTTCATCAGTTCGGCGAACATCGCCTGCGGAGTCCACGCGGGCGATGCGGAAACCATGCGCCGCACGGTCGGGCTGTGCGTCCGCCACGACGTGGCGATCGGCGCACACCCTTCGCTGCCGGACCGCCAGAGTTTCGGCCGGATGGAAATGCAAATTGCACCGAACGACGTGCATGCGTTGATCCTGCAGCAGATCCAGGCACTGCAGGACATCGCGCAAGCGACCGGCGCCGCTTTGCGCCACGTCAAACCGCACGGCGCGCTCTACAACATGGCCGCGCGCGATGGCGCGCTGGCCGATGCGATCGCGCGCGCGGTGCGCGATTTCGATGCATCGCTGGTCCTGGTCGGGCTGGCCGGCAGTGCCTCCATCGATGCCGCGCGCGAAGCGGGTCTCGCCTGCGCACGGGAAGCCTTCTGCGATCGGCGCTATCGTGCGGATGGTTCGCTCACCCCGCGTTCGCAAAGCGGTTCGGTGATCGAGGAGATCGGCGCCGCGGCCGCGCAGGCGGTTTCGATCGCCGCGCGCCAGGAAGCGATCGCCGACGACGGCTCGCGCGTGCGTATCGAAGCCGACACCCTGTGCGTGCACGGCGATCGCCCGAACGCGGGCGAGTTCGCGCGCCGCTTGCGCGAAGCGCTGGAAGGTGCAGGCCTGCGCGTCGAAGCGCGGGAGCCGCACTGATGCACTGGCTGCCGCTGCTGGGGGTGCTGGTCGTCGTCGCGGGTTTCGCGCTGCGTTTCAATCCGGTGCCTGTGGTGATCGTGGCCGGTGTCGTCAGCGGCCTGGCCGCGGGCAAGAGCGTCGGCGAAATCCTGGCGCTGCTGGGTACCAGTTTCGTCTCCGAACGCACGCTGATGTTTTACGCCTTCACGCTTCCCGCCATCGGCGTGCTGGAGCGCGCGGGCCTGCGCGAGCACGCCCGCAACTGGATCGCATCGTTGCGCACTCTGACGCTGCCGCGCCTGCTGATCGCCTATCTTGGCATGCGGCAGATCCTCTGCATGCTCGGTCTGTACGATATCGCCGGCCACGCACAAACCGTACGCCCGCTATTGGCGCCCATGGCCGAAGGCGCGGCGGAAAAACGTGGAACGCCGCTCGACCCGAATGAACGCAACGACGTGCGCGCCTTCTGCGCGGCGACCGACAACATCGGCCGGTTTTTCGGCGAGGATGTTTTCATCGCGCTGGGCGCGGTACTGCTGATCCAGGGCTTCTATGCGCAGCACGGTATCGAATTGCAGCCGCTGCAGATCGCGCTGTGGGCGCTGCCGACCGCGATCGCGGCTTTCCTGATCCACGGCGCGCGCACGGTGCTGTTCGCCCGGCGGATCAAATCGATCGCAGTGCCAAAACACCATGCTGAAGATTGAACACGCCTATTGGCTGCTGGCTCTGTTCTTCGCCGGTGCGGCGTGGCTGAACCTGCGGGAGCGCCGTGGCTGGCATGCGGCATTCTGGGCGGTGCTGGCGGCGCTGTTCGCAGTCGGCGATTTCGTGTTGGCGGAGTCGAAGGCGCACGATCAATTTCCCGCGCAGCTCGCCGGCGTCGGCGTACTCGCGCTGGCCGTGCTGGCGCCGCGCATGAAGCGCGGACACATCGCCGAACGCGGCACAGCCGAACGCGAAGCCGACGCCGCGCGCCTGCGCCACAAGCTGCTCGTTCCCGCGCTGCTGATCCCGTTGGTGACGCTGCTGGTCGCACTGTTCGGCGATCGCGTGGCGTTCGGCGGCGTGCATCTGTTCGCGCAGAAGCAGATGACTCTGACGGGCTTGGCGCTGGCATGCTTGATCGCGTTGCTGGCGGCGCTGTGGGTGACGCGCGCGAAGCCGCGCGCGGGCCTGATCGAAGGCCGCCGGCTGCTCGATACGCTCGGCTGGGCCGCGTTGCTGCCGCTGACGCTGGCCGCGCTGGGCGGCGTATTCGCCGCCACCGGCGTGGGGGCCGCGATCGCCGATCTGGTGCGCATGGCGGTCCCCGTGCAAAGCGCGCTCGCATGCTTGGTCGCTTATGGCATCGGCATGGTGCTGTTCACGGTCATCATGGGCAACGCGTTCGCCGCGTTTCCGGTATTGACCGCGGGCATCGGCCTGCCGCTGCTGATCCAGATGCACGGCGCCAATCCGGCCATCCTGGGCGCGCTCGGCATGCTGAGCGGATACTGCGGCACGCTGTTCACGCCTATGGCGGCAAACTTCAACATCGTGCCGGTGGCGCTGCTGGAATTGCCGAACCAGAACGACGTCATCCGGGCGCAGTGGAAAACCGGGGCGATGTTGCTGGTCGTGAACCTAGTGCTGATGTACTTCCTGGTGTTCCGATTTTGAAACCCGTAACCCGAGACCCGAAACCAGTTGTTCTCCTCGCGGGCTTCACGCCCTTCGATGGCGAGGCGATCAATCCTTCGTGGCAGGCTGTACGCGCGCTCGGTGGCGAAGCGATCGAAGGCCATCGCATCGTCGCCAGGGAACTGCCGACGGAATTCGAAGCTTCGTTGCGTGCGCTTCGCCATGCCTTGCGCGAAACGCGACCGCGCGTGGCGATCGCCGCAGGGCTGGCGGGCGGACGTCAGGGAATTTCCCTGGAACGCGTCGCGATCAACGTGATCGACGCGCGCATCCCGGACAACGCAGGTGCGCAACCCATCGACGTGCCGGTGGTGGACCGCGGTCCGGCGGCATATTTCTCCACGCTGCCGATCAAGAGCGCGCTGGCTTCGTTGCACCACGCCGGCGTCGACGCGCACATCTCGCAGACGGCGGGCACTTACGTCTGCAACGCGGTGTTCTACGCGCTGATGCACGCTCTGCGGCGCAGTCGTGTGCGGGCCGGATTCGTCCACGTGCCCTACCTGCTCGAGCAGGCGCGACGGCACGACGCGCCGGGCATGACGCTGGATCAGGTCGTCCACGCGCTGCGCATCATCGCGCGCGCGGCGCTCACTGCGCGGATCGACGCGCAGACGAGCGGTGGGTGAGCCGGAGGCTTTCGCGAGATGCGTTGAATCGCATCTCGCGCCGGCGAACGCACGCACATGGACGTGCGGGCGGGAAAGCGATTCAGGGATGACTGCTTGCGATCATTGGCCGCCACTGCTCGCGCTGGCGGGCGCGTTCTTGTCCTCAACCGCGCTCAGCAATTGCAGCTTGTCCTTGTGCTGCACGTAGCCGGTAAAGTGGAAGCTCAACTGCAGCCCGGCGAAATATTCCAGTTGCGCGTTCTTGACGTCC
>DASXWZ010000079.1:0-2520 GCA_036503375.1 Rhodanobacteraceae bacterium
CGGTCCTTGGTGATGTCCAGATACAGCGCGCCCATCTCGTTGGTGCAGAAGTTCTGCACGCGTTGCACGATTTCCGGGAAGTCGTAGCGCGCGTACGCGGCGACCACAGCCTGCTGCACGTCGTACGCGCACCGCACCGCCCACTGGTCCAGCAACAGGCATTGCTCCACCGGCAGCAGGTACTGCGCCGGATCGAAGCCGTCAAGGTTGCCGAGCAGGAAGCGCGCAGTGTTGCGGATGCGGCGATACGAATCGGCGACGCGCTTCAGGATCTCGTCCGACAGCGCCATCTCGTTGCGGTAATCGGCCGAGGCGATCCACAGGCGCAGGATGTCCGCGCCGTAATGCTTCATGACGTCCTGCGGTTCGATGCCGTTGCCCAGCGACTTCGACATCTTGCGACCGGCCGCATCCACCGTGAAGCCGTGGGTGAGCACTTCGTCGAAGGGCGCGCGGCCGTGCATCGCGCAACTGGTGAGCAAGGACGACTGGAACCAGCCGCGGTGCTGGTCCGAGCCTTCCAGGTAGATCACCTGGTCGCCCGCACCGCGTTTCAGTTCCTGGCGCTGGTCGAGCACGCAGTAGTGCGACGTGCCGGAATCGAACCAGACATCCAGGATGTCGGGGACTTTGTCGTAGTCCTTCGCTTCCTCACCGAGCAACTCGGAAGGTTCGAGCGCGTACCAGGCGTCCACGCCCTCCTTTTCCACCCGCTGCGCGACCTGTTCCAGCAACTCCACGCTGCGCGGATGCGGCTCGTGCGTCAACTTGTGGACGAACAGCGCGATCGGCACGCCCCAGGTGCGCTGGCGCGAAATGCACCAGTCCGGGCGGCCTTCCACCATGCCGGCGATGCGCTCCTCGCCCCACGACGGATAAAATGTCACGTCGTTGCGGATCGCGCGCATCGAACTCTCGCGCAGGCCCGCGCGCTCCATGCCGATGAACCACTGCGGCGTGGTGCGGAACGCGATCGGCGTGCGATGCCGCCAGCAATGCGGATAGCTGTGCGTGATCTTCGCCGCATGCAGCAGCACGCCGCGCTCGCGCAGCAGTTCGATGAGCGCGTCGTTCGCCTTCCAGATGTGCTGGCCTTCGAAGACCGGCGTGCCCGGCAGATACACGCCGTTGGCGCCGACCGGATTGAGCACGTTGGCCGGCGTGTTTTCCACCAGTCCGTATTTCTGCCCAACGGCGAAATCGTCCGCGCCATGGCCGGGCGCGGTGTGCACGGCGCCCGTGCCCTCTTCCGCCGAAACGTGCTCGCCGAGGATCAGCGGGATTTCGCGGTCGTAGAAAGGATGCTTGAGCTTCAGATTCTCGAGCACCGCGCCCTTCGCGCGCCCGAGCACTTTCACTTCGTTGATGCCGTAACGCGCCAGCGCCTTGCCGGCCAGCGTTTCCGCGAGCACCAGCAACACGCGCTCGCGACCACGCGCCGGCCCTTCGACCAGCACGTAATCGAGTTGTGGCCCAAGCGTCACCGCCAGGCTCGCCGGCAACGTCCACGGCGTGGTGGTCCAGATCGGCACCGCAACGATGCCGTCATCGCCGATCGTTGCACCGAATTTCGCCGCCATCGCTTTCGGATCGAGCGCATCGTAGGCGACGTCGATCGCGGGCGATTGCTTGTCGGCATATTCGATTTCCGCTTCCGCCAGCGCGGAGCCGCAATCGAAACACCAGTGCACCGGTTTGAAACCGCGCGTGACGTGTCCGTTGGCGTACACCTTCGCGAGCGCGCGCAGGATATCGGCTTCGTATTGCAGATCCATCGTGCGATAGGGATGTTCCCAATCGCCCAATACGCCCAGTCGTTTGAAATCCTTGCGCTGCAAGTCGATCTGAGCGCTGGCGTATTCCCGGCACAATTTACGAAATTGCGCGGCATCCACCTTCTGCCCGACCTTGCCGACTTTCTTCTCGACAGCGATTTCGATGGGCAGGCCGTGGCAATCCCAGCCGGGGATGTAAGGCGAACGAAATCCGGCCATCAGCTTGGAACGCACCACCACGTCCTTAAGGATCTTGTTGACCGCATGGCCGAGATGGATCGCCCCGTTCGCATAGGGCGGACCGTCGTGCAGGATGAAGGCGCGTTCGCGCTGCGCGGTGTGCTGCTGCAATTGCACGTAGCGATCGGTGGCTTCCCATTCGGCCAGCATCTTCGGCTCGCGCTGGGCGAGATCCGCCTTCATCGCGAAGCCGGTCTTCGGGAGGTTGATGGTGGGTTTGTAATCGCGGCTCACGCGCTGACTCCGGAAATCTTCTTGTCGCTCTGGAGCAATCGGCACGCTTGCGCGGCGTCCTTGTCCATCTGCATTTTGAGCGCGTCGAGGTTGGCGAATTTTTCCTCATCGCGCAGTTTGGCGACGAACTCCACTTCGATGCGCCGGCCATACAGATCGCCGTCGAAATCGAACAGGTGCGCCTCCAGCAACGGTTCGCGACCGGCGAACATCGGCCGCACGCCGAGGCTCGCCACGCCCGGTATCGGATGCGCGTCCACGCGGTGGACCC
>DASXWZ010000080.1:0-4329 GCA_036503375.1 Rhodanobacteraceae bacterium
GCGCAGCCGCTTCAGTGCCTGGTGACACGCGTCCATTACGTGCTTGCGCGACAGTCCGTGCTGCGTGGGCGAAGGATCGCGCACCGAACCGAAGTACACCTTGCTGGACACGCACCATGAGTCACGCGGGAAACGCAGATCGGCAAGCGCATCGCCCATCACGCGTTCGGCTTCGCCGGCGGCATAGGTTTCGGCGTTGTCGAAGAAATTGACGCCGTGGTCGTACGCACAGGCCAGCAGTTCGCGCGCGGCGGAGCGATCGACCTGGTTGCCGAACGTCACCCACGCGCCGAACGACAGCGCGGAAATCTGCAGGCCGGATGAACCGAGGCGGCGGTATTGCATGGCGTTGCTCCGAGAGTTTTTTCATCCGTTCGCCCCGAGCGTAGCGGTCAAAGACCGCGAAGTCGAAGGGCGCGTGCTTCGACTCCGCTCGCTCCCGCTCGCTACACTCAGCACAAACGGATATTGTGCACGTTCGCGCACAGCAAGCGCTGGCCTCCACCTGCCCGGTCATGCAAGCCTTCCTTGTTTCACTCGGCGCGGTTGCGCTGGCCGAAATCGGCGACAAGACGCAACTGCTCTCGCTGGTGCTCGCCGCGAAATACCGCCGCCCGCTGCCGATCTGCCTCGGCGTCCTCGTCGCCACCCTGCTCAATCATGCGATTGCGGCCGAGGCCGGCGCATGGCTGGCGCAGTGGTTGACGCCGTCCGTGCAGCGCTGGCTGATCGGCGGTTCGTTCATCGCCGTTGCGATCTGGGCGCTGTTTCCGGACAAGGCCGATGAAGGCGCGGCCACGCGCAACGGGCACGGTGTGTTCGTGGCCACCGTAATCGCATTCTTCCTGGCCGAGATGGGCGACCGCACGCAGATCGCCACGGCGATCCTCGGCGCACAATTCCGCGCGCCATTGCAGGTGATCGCCGGAACCACCGTGGGCATGCTGATCGCCAATGTGCCGGTGGTGTTCCTCGGAGCACGCTTCGCTTCGAGGCTGCCGCTGCGCGCCGCGCGCATCTGCGCATCGGTATTGTTCGCGGCGCTGGGAATCTGGATCCTCCTGCGCTGACGCGCTTGCCGCGCCTGCGGGCATCAAATACGCTCGCGCGGAAGCGCTGGGGACCGCCGCGATGAGCCTGAAGCTGCGCCTGATCGTGATGAACTTCCTCCAGTATTTCGTCTGGGGCGCGTGGCTGCTGACGATCGGGGCGTACTGGTTCCAGAACAGGCATTGGTCGGGCACGCAGTTCGGCGCGATCTTCTCGACCATGGGCATTGCCGCGCTGTTCATGCCTTCGGTCGCCGGCATCATTGCCGACAAGTGGATCAACGCCGAGCGTTTGTACGGCCTGCTGCAGATCGCCGGCGCGATCGTGCTGTTCTGCATCCCGCTGGTGGACGATCCGGGCACGCTGTTCTGGGTCATGTTGTTGAACATGATCTGCTACATGCCGACGATCTCGCTGGCGATCGCGGTCGCCTACAACGCGCTGAAGAACGAAGGGTTGGACGTGGTGACGGTGTATCCGCCGATCCGCGTCTGGGGCACGATCGGCTTCATCGTCGCGACGTGGACGGTGAGCCTGCTGCACTTCGAGACGTCCGCACTGCAGTTCCGCGTGGCCGCGGCCGCTTCTCTGATCCTGGGAATTTATGCATTCACGCTGCCACCCTGCCCGCCGCGGCTGGACAAGGTGCACAGCCGGACGCTCGCCGATCGGCTGGGGCTTACTTCGTTCGTGCTGTTCCGCGATCCGCAGATGGCAGTGTTCTTCATCTTCGCGATGCTGCTGGGCGCGGCGCTGCAACTCACCAACGCCTACGGCGACACCTTCCTGCACGATTTCGCCAAGCTGCCGGCCTATCAGGGACTGCTGGCGGTGAAATATCCGGCGATCATCATCTCGATTTCGCAGGTGTCCGAAACGCTGTTCATCCTGACGATCCCGTTTTTCCTGAAACGTTTCGGCATCAAGGCCGTGATGACGATGAGCATGCTGGCGTGGTTCTTCCGCTTCGGCCTGTTCGCGTTCGGAGATCCGGGCCCTGGCCTGTGGATGGTCGTGCTGTCGTGCGTGGTGTACGGCATGGCGTTCGACTTCTTCAATATCTCGGGTTCGCTGTTCGTCGAAGGCCAGGCCGATCCGAAAATCCGCGCTTCCGCTCAAGGTCTTTTCATGTTGATGACCAACGGCATCGGCGCGGTGCTGGGCAGCCTGATCGCCGGCTGGGCGATCGATACGTTTTTCACCGATCACGCCTGCAACGATGCGGTCGCGATCTGCAAGAACTGGCACGGCATCTGGAGCGCGTTCGCGCTGTATGCATTGGCCATGGCGATCGTGTTCGTGCCGCTGTTCCGGCCGCGCCGCCCGCTCGCGGCGGCGCAAGCCGGGCGGGCTCTCGCCGATCATTTTGTCGATCGCGCATGAATTCGGCCACGCCGCAGGTGATCGTGGTCGGCAGCTACAACCGCGACCACGTCTGGCGCGTGGATCGGTTTCCGAAAGAGGGAGAAACACGGCTGGGGCACGGGTTTTCGACCGGTCCCGGAGGCAAGGGATTCAATCAGGCGGTCGCCTGCAACCGGCAAGGCGCAGTAGCGGTATTCATCGGCGCGATCGGCAACGACGCGCTCGGCGCGGTTGCACGACAAGATGGGCAAGACGATGCGCTGCCCTGCCGCTGGCAGGGTTTCGACGATCGGCCTACCGCGTCCACCGCAGTGTGGGTGGACGATCAGGGCAACAACTGCATCGTGGTGAATCCCGGCGCCAACGCGCATCTGGATGCGCAGTTCGTACGCGCGCAGCGCGATGCGTTCGCGAACGCGAAACTGCTGCTGGCGCAACTGGAAACGGATCTCGATGCGGTCGAAGCGGCGATGGATCTGGCGCGGGAGCACGGTTTGATCCGCGCACTGAATCCCGCACCGGTGCATGCGGAGTTGACGCTGACAGCGCTGCGCGCGGCCGACCTGATCACGCCGAACGAAACCGAATTCGCGCAGTTGTGCGGACGATTCCTCGATGTCGATGTCGACGCGAATTCTCTTGCGATGATGAGCGATGCCACCTTGCACGCGCTGGCGCGGCGATTGTCGCCGGAAGCGACGGTCGTGATCACGCTGGGCGCCAACGGCTGTTTCGTTTCGCACGACGAGCAGCAGCGCCGTGGAGATGCGGCCTCGTCCTATCGATTGCCGGCGGAACACGCGAACGTCCTCGACACCACTGGCGCGGGCGATTGTTTCTGCGGCGCGCTGGCCGCGGCGATGCTGCGTTTCGGCGACAAACCTTTCGCCGAAGCCGTGCGCCACGCCAACCGTGCCGCGGCGCTCAGCACCGAGCGAGCCGGCGCGGCACCGTCGATGCCGCGATACGATGATGTCCTTGCCCGCTTCGGACATTAAGCTCGCCCGTTCGCCCTGAGCGTAGGCGCAAAGCGCCGGAGTCGAAGGGCCAGTGCTTCGACTCGGCTTGCTTCGCAAGCTACGCTCAGCACGAACGGGGCGGAGAACCCGATGGCCGACTACCGATACATTACCGACTGGATGCAACTCGATCCCGCGATGGGCGAGAAGATCCGCGCGTTCTGGCTGCGCGAGCAGGCCAACGTGGAAGGCGAGCGTGCGACGCAACGCTTGAACGAAGTCGTCGCGCACGTGCTGGACGCGAACGGCGAACTCGCCGCGGTGTCCACCGCCACCACGCAGATCCTGCCGCGGCTGGGCCAGCCGATGTACTACTACCGCTGCTTCGTCGGAAAGCAGTGGCGCTCCAGCAAACTGGTGCGGCCGCTGCTGCGCCACACGCAAAAGGTGCTGGAAGAGTACGCGCGCAAGAACAACTATCCCTGCATCGGCGTGCTGCTGGAACTGGAGAACGAAGGCTTCGCCGACACGCTGCGCTGGGCGCACTGGCCCGGCATCGACTTCTCCTACATCGGCGTCAGCCCGCGCGGACTGGAACTGCGCGTGTGGTATTTCCGCGGCGCGAAGTTGAAGACGCCGGAGGAAATGGCGGAGCTGCCGCAAGCGAAATATTAGACACGCAACGATGAGCTCGCTGCGTCACCACTATGTCCCGCAAAGTTATTTGAGAGGCTTTTCGTGCCCACTACGGGGACGTCAATTCGTGTGGGTTTATGACAAACGGGCTAGGCGCATCCCAACGTGCAAATCTGTCAAGTCCATCGCTTGGGCTCCTGCCTACTACGCCCAAGAAAGGGATGATGGCTCGGTTGATACGGACACATTTGAAAAAGGTTTGGCGGTCAACATTGACACCAAGGCAGCAGAATTGATTGCAAATTTAAATCCATTATCA
>DASXWZ010000081.1:0-13163 GCA_036503375.1 Rhodanobacteraceae bacterium
ATGAGCGTGCAGCGCGGCGACGGTACGGTGCAGAGCATGCCCATCGCGAGGGCACCGCAGATGGCCGCGATCCTTTCCGGATTTCGTGCGCTGCTGGGCGGCGACGTCGCGCAGTTGTCGCGCGATTTCGAGGTGAAAGCGGCGGGCAACGAGGCACGCTGGGTGCTGACCTTGACGCCGCGCACGAACGACCTCAAGCATCGCGTGCAATCGATCGTGATCGACGGGCGCGACGATGCGCCGCGCTGCATGACGCTCGACGAGAGCGACGGCGACACCACCATCACGCTGGTGGGTGCGATGGCGCACGCGGGATTGCCGAGCTCCGTACCGATGCAGTCGGCGGTGGCGGCGCTGTGCCGCAATGACTGATATACGGCTCGCGTGAGCCGCGGCGCGAAAATCGCGCTGTACGTCGCCTGGCTGGTCGCGATCGCAGGCGTAGGCTTCGGCGTGGCGCGGCACCTGAAGATCAGTTCCGACCTGCGCAGCTTCATGCCGCCGCCGCAGACGCCGGATCAGAAGCTGTTGCTGGACGAAATCGGCGAGGGTCCGGGCTCACGGTTATTGTTGTTGGCGATAAGCGGTGCGCCCGAAGATCAACTCGCGCGACTGTCGCAGGAGCTGAAAACCGCGCTTCAGAACGATCCGCGATTCCTGCGCGTCTCCAACGGCAATGCCGATTTGAGCGCGCTGGCTTCGGACCTGCTGCCGTATCGATATCTGTTGTCGCCGACGCTCGATACGCAACATTTCGACGCCGATTACCTGCGCGATCAATTGACGCAGCGACTGGATGACCTGTCATCGCCTGCGGCGTCGATGCTGAAACCGATCCTGCCGCGCGATCCGACTTTGGAAATCCTGAAGCTGACCCAGCGTTGGGCGCCGGCGAAGCAGCCGGTGTTGCGCGACGGCGTCTGGTTTTCATCGCGAGGCGAAGCCTTGCTGGTGGCGGAAACGCGTGCGCCGGGCTTCGATCCCGGTGCGCAGCGCGAAGCGATCGCGGCGTTGCAAAAGCATTTTGCGGCCCTGCCGGATGCCAAGCACAAGAAATTGACGATCAGCGGGCCGGGTTATTTTTCGCTGGAGGTCAGCACGCGAACGAAAGCGGAAGCAGACCGTTTCGGCGTCGTCACCACCCTCGGCTTCGTCATTCTCCTGTTGCTGGCCTACCGCAGCGCGGTGCCACTGCTGGTGACGGCATTGCCGCTGCTGTCGGGCGCGGTGTGCGGATTCGCCGCGCTCGCGCTGGTGTTCGGCGAAGCCCACGGCATCACCATCGCCTTCGGCTTCACCCTGCTGGGCGTGGCGCAGGAATATCCGATCCGCGTGTTCAGCCATCGCCGCGCGGAGGCGAGCGCGTTGCAGAGCGTACGCGGTTTGTGGCCGCTGCTGGCTACCGCGATCGTCTCGACCTGTATCGCATACCTCGCCTTCTTCGCATCCAGCGTCACCGGCCTGCAGCAGCTCGCGGTATTCACCATCGCGGGCCTGATCGTGGCCGGTGCCTGCACGCGCTGGCTGTTGCCGCGCGTGCTGCCGGAACGTTTTCGCGACGCGGCGAACACGCCCGGGCTGGAAGGCGCGTGGAACTTCCTCTCGCACCTGCCGCGGCCGCGCTGGTTGCCGTGGCTGGTGTTGATCGCGGGCGTCCTGATCGTCGCGTTCGCGCCGGCGAAATTCTGGGAGAACGATCTATCCGCATTGGCTCCCGTGCCGAAGTCAATGTTGATGACGCAGGCGCGGCTGGGATCGGAGCTGGGCGCACCGGATGTGCGCTATCTGCTGGTATTGCGCGCGGACAGCGCCGATGGCGTACTGAAATTGTCGGAACGCATCACGCCGCAGATCGATGCGCTGATCGCGAGGCAGGCAGCGGACGCGGTGGAGCTGCCTTCGCGCTATTTGCCCAGCATCGCAACGCAGCGCGCGCGGCAGGCGAAATTGCCGAATGCGGCGACGCTGCAGACCGCGCTGGCACAAGCCGAGCGGGATCTGCCGTTTCGCAAGGGACTGTTCGCACCTTTCGTGGCGGATGTCGAAACGGCGCGCACGCTGCCACCGCTGACACCTGCACAATTCGGGAAATCCCCGCTGGGGGCGCGCCTGCAGGCCATGTTGCTGCAGCACGACGGCCAGTGGATCGGCCTGGGCACCTTGATCGGCGTGCACGATCCGGAGGCACTCGCCGTGCTTTCGAAATCAACGAATGGAGCCGTGCATCTGCTGGATCTGAAAGCCTCGTCCGAATCGCTGCTGATCGCGTACCGGCAGCGGATCCTGATCGCGCTCGGCATCGCCGCGCTGCTGCTGTGCGCGACGGTGACACTGGCATTGCGCGGACCGCGCCGCGCCTTGCACGTGCTGGCGCCGATGACCCTGGCGACGCTGATGGTTCTGGTGGTGCTGCGCGCGTCCGGCATCCCGCTGTCGCTGTTCCATCTCGTATCGTTGACGCTGGCGGCGGGACTGGGGCTGCATTACGCGCTGTTCTTCGAACGGCGCACCGACGACCCGGCCGAGGAGCGCCGCACCCTGCATGCCACCCTGGTTTGCGTGATCTCGGCGCTGCTGGTGTTCGGCGTGCTGGCGCTCTCCAGTGTGCCGGTGCTGCGCGCGATCGGCCTCACCGTGGCGCTCGGCGTGGCTTTCCACTTCACGCTGTCGGTGCTGATGGCGCCGGCGGCGCATTTGCGTCACGAGGACATCTCTTAGCGCTGAACGAATCTGTTCCCGATACGTCAGCGCACGCCGACCTGCCGCGCCGGGAGCGCGGCGGAACGCCGGAAGGGCGGCCTCGCGCAGCGAAGGAGAGGTACATGGACGTGCCGAATAGTCCGGCCGGGCCGGACTCGGCTTCGTCGAATCAGCACAAGGAACAGAGCGTGCTGATTCGCGGCGGTACATCCATGTACCGCGATCGCTTGTGGAGTATGAGGAATGCTCGAACGATCCGACTGGGCGGATTTGATTCCACACAAGGGCACGATGTGCCTGCTCGATGCGGTGCTCGCACACGATGCCCGGTGCATCCACGCGATCAGCGCCACGCACGCGAGCCCGGACAACCCGCTGCGCTCGGATGGCCGCCTGCACGCGCTGTCGTTGTGCGAGTACGGTGCGCAGGCGATGGCGGTACACGGCGCCTTGCTGGCGCGCGCACGGGGTGGCCGTGCCCAACCCGGATATCTGGTCTCCTTGCGAGAAGTCGAATTGCGGGTCGAATACACCGACGATTTGCGCGGCACGCTGGACGTGCATGCCGAGCAGTTGCTGGATTCGGGCGAAAGCCTGCAGTATGCGTTCCGCGTCGAGTACGAGGGTCGCCTGCTCGCGAGCGGGCGCGCGGCGGTATTGACGAAACGGGGAGGGCCGCAGCAATGAACCAGGCATCACGGCGTGCATTGATCACCGGCGGCAGCGGCGACATCGGCGGCGCGATCTGCCGCACGCTGGCGCGCGAGGGCTGGCACGCGGTCGTGCACGCCAACGTCAACCGCGCGCGCGCGCAGGACGTGGCGGATGCGATCGCAGATGCCGGCGGCAGCGCGGAAACGGTCGCGTTCGATCTCGCCGATGGTGCAGCGACGCGTGCCGCGCTGGAGAAATTGCTCGAAGCCGGTCCGATCGGGGCGCTGGTGCACAACGCGGGCATCCACGACGACGCGCCGCTGGCCGGCATGCGCGAGGAGCAGTGGAAACGCGTGCTGGACGTTTCGCTCAACGGTTTCTTCCACGCCGCGCAGCCGTTGCTGCTGCCGATGTCGCGCGCGCGCTTCGGGCGCATCGTCTGCATTTCGTCCGTCGCCGCGGTGACCGGCAACCGCGGTCAGGCGAACTACGCCGCCGCCAAGTCCGCTCTGCACGGCGCGGCGAAATCGCTCGCGCGCGAAATGGCCGCACGCGGCGTCACCGTCAATGTCATCGCGCCCGGCCTGATCGAAGGCAGCATGACGCATGAATTGTTCGCGCCCGAGCAGATCAGGCAGATGATCCCGGCCGCGCGCATGGGAACCCCGCAGGAAGTGGCCAATGCGGTCGCTTTCCTGTGCTCCGACGGCGCGTCATACGTCAACGGACAGGTCATCGGCGTGAACGGCGGGATGGCTTGAGCGCAGGTCGAGGGTGGCGTATTGCCGGAACAGGGCCGGGCGTTCCCGCGACCCCGCTGCTGCGCGCAGTCCAGAAACATCGAGCGAGGGACATTGGGCCGACGCGCAATCTGCGATGCTGCCCGCCAGCGCGTGCATGAGTTCGATATTGTCGCGCAGTCGCGCGGATGCGCGCATGCCGTCCAGTTTGTCGTGCAACCCGGAATTCAACCGCGCGAACCATCGCAGTTCGTGCTGGTCCAGCCATGCGCGCAAGTTGCGCGGCTCACGTGCGCGATGCCATTCCCGGAAGAAGGCTTGCATTGCCGCGTTCAACGATGCCGCGTCTTCCAGTAGCGGACGAAGTCCGGAGAGCAGGTTCAGGTCGGTGAGCCGGTCGCCGATCGCAAGTGGACACAGCACGCCCCAGTAGTAGGCGTAATCCCAGATCACCTTCACCGGCAATACCTGCGCGTCGCCGAACAGCGCGTACTGGTTTTGATACAGCGAAAGCATGTTGCGGTAGAACGAGAAATAGAGGTCCTGGTAGATCGCCGCGTGTGCGGCCAGCGGTTCGTCGCGCGAATCGCGCGCGATCAGTTCCACGATGTAGCGATTCGCGATCGCGATGAAATCCGAGCCCGGCGAATAGAACGGATCGAGGAACACGCCGGCTTCGCCGGTCATCGCCCAGCGGTCGGCGCTGAATACCTGTTTGCAGCCGTAGGAGACATTTCTGAGAAAGGCAAAATCCATCGGTCCCGTGGCGAGCTTGTCCAGTTCGCGCGCCAGCAACGGCTGGTGCGCGCGCAGCCACGCCAGTGCACGCTCGTAGGTATTGAATGACTCTACCGGATGCACGCGCGAATCCGCGACGATGCCGACCGAATGCGCGCCGCTGCTGAGCGGAATCAGCCACACCCAGTAACCCGGCCCGCACAGGTGATTGGTCGAACGCCAGCGCTCCGGCGGCGCGCAGCGCTCGCGCCAGGCCGCGTCTTTGCACCAGGCATCCAGTTCCAGCCGTGTATCGACGCGGAACCACGCCGCGCAGATTTGATGATCGTTGCTCTCGGCGAGCCCGAAGTGCATTTTCAGCAGACCGGCGCGGCCGGAAGCATCGATCAGCCAGCGCGCATGCAAAGTTTCGGGCTTGCCGTCGTGCTCGCAGCGGACGGCGTGCGGGTCGCCGTCGCAGCCCGGCTCCAGTGCGCGCACCACGCACCCGGCGTCGAACGCGATATCGCGCTGGAGCGCTTCGTCGATCAGGAAGTTTTCGAACACGCCGCGATCCAGTTGCCAAGTCGGCGTGTCCAGTACGCGGCTGACGCCCAGCTCCGTCACGTCCTCCAGATCCTCGCGTCCTTCGGAAAAGAAAAACCGGAATCCGAACTTGCGGACCTGCCGCGCGTCCAGATGCGAACGCAGGCCGAGCACATTGGAAAAGTAATCCGCACCGATCTCGACCGTGGATTCGCCGATCTTGTGCGCGGCTGCGCGCGGCCGCTGCGCGCGCCTTTCGAGCACGCGGATCGACAGCTCCGGAAAGCGCGCGCGCAGTTGCAGCGCCAGCGTCAGCCCCGCCAGCCCGCCGCCCAGGATCAATACGTCGTTGTGCGCGTCCCGCGCGGTCATGCGCGCCGCTCCGATTACCTGCTGGTGATTGTGCCATGCGGCGGACGCTAGAATGGATGAATGACCGCGAAAACTGTTCTCGTTACCGGTGCCTCGTCCGGCTTCGGCGCCGCGATCGCGTCCCGTTTTGCCGAAAACGGCTGGCGCGTGATCGCCTGCGCGCGCCGCGCGGAGCGCTTGCAGCATCTGGCCGGGCGTTTCGGCAGCGAGCGCGTGCACACGGCCGCGTTCGATATCCGTGACGAGGCGGCGATGCGTGCCGCGCTGAAAGCGGTGCCGGACGAGTTCGGAAATGTCGATTTGCTGGTCAACAACGCGGGGCTCGCGCTCGGCACCGAAGCCGCGCAGAACTGCGATCTCGCGCAATGGCGGCAGATGATCGACACCAACATCACCGCACTGGTCACGTTGACGCGCCTGCTGCTGCCGCAACTCATCGAGCGGCGCGGCGCGATCGTCAACATCGGCTCGATTTCCGGCACTTACCCGTACAAGGGCGGCAATGTGTACGGCGGCACCAAGGCTTTCGTCGCGCAGTTTTCGCTGGGTCTGCGCACCGACCTGCACGGCAGCGGTGTGCGCGTGACCAACGTGGAACCGGGCATGGCCGAAACCGAATTCACCGTGGTGCGCACCGGCGGCGACCAGGGCGCATCGGACATGATGTACCGCGGCGCGCATCCGATCACCGCGGAAGACATCGCGCAAACGGTGTGGTGGATCGCCAACCTTCCCGCTCACCTCAACATCAATCGCATCGAGATGATGCCGGTCAGCCAGTCGGCGGCGGGATTGCAGGTCGCGCGGGACTGATTACGTCTCCTGCAAGTATGTGTAGCCCGTCAAACCCGCCTCCAGTGCGGCTTGCATGCGTTGCGTTTCGCCGGGCGACAACTTCGCCGCGGCAATCTTGTCGCGGTACGTCGTGCGGAGATCATCAAGTTTGTAGCCGACATAATCGAGCAGCATGTCTGAGCTGTCGCCGCGGCGCAGGCCGTCCAGTTTGAAATCATTGTTCTCGATTCGGACGTTCACCGCGTCGGTGTCGCCGAACAGGTTGTGGATGTCGCCCAGCGTTTCCTGATAGGCGCCGACCAGGAAGACACCAAGAAGATATGGCGGTTCGCCTTCGCGTAGTTCGTGCAGCGGCAGGCTGACGTCCAGTCCTTCCGAATCGACGTATTGATCCACACGGCCGTCCGAATCGCAGGTGAGGTCGGCCAGCGTGCCGCGGCGCGTGGGTTTCTCGTCCAGCCTTGTGAGCGGCACGATCGGGAACACCTGATCGATGGCCCAGACGTCGGGAATCGATTCGAACACGGAGAAGTTGCAGAACACCTTGTCCACGAGTTTGGCGTCGAGCTGATCCAGCACCTCGCGATGCGCGCGTTCTTCCGGCTTCAGTCGCGCACGCACTCCGTGCGCGATCGTGTAATAGAAGTCGTCCAGCTTCGCGCGCGCAGCCAAATCCAGCGCGCCTTGCGCGTACTGCGCCTGACCTTCGGACAGCAGGTGCTGCGCCTCGTGCCAGACTTCCAGCACCGGCCGCCGATCGAGCGCATCGAACGCGGCGCGCAACGCGCGCAACACCTGCGGTTCGTCCGGCTTCGCTGGCGCAATCCCGCCCATCGGTGCGCGTTCCACCTCGCTGACGTTGATCACCAGCACCGCGTGATGCGCGGTCATGGCGCGGCCGGACTCGGTCAGCACGTGCGGATGGTCGAGGCCCATCTCCGCGCACGCCGCCGCCAACGGCTCGACGATCGCGCGCGCGTATTGATCGAGGTCGTAATTGATCGAGCAGTCGCTGCGCGAGCGCGTGCCTTCGTAATCGACGCCCAAGCCACCGCCCACGTCCACCTGGTCCAGTGGCAGGCCGAGCGCGCGCAGCTCGGCGAAATGCCGCACCGCCTCGCGCATGCCATTGGCGATGTCGCGCAGATTGGAAATCTGCGAGCCCATGTGGAAATGCAGAAGCCGCAAGGTGTGTGCGAGATTGGCCGCCTTCAATTTTTCCGCAAGCGCAAGCAACTGCTTCGGCGTCAGCCCGAACTTGCCCTTGTCGCCGCCGGTGTTCTGCCACTTGCCCGCGCCGATCGATGCCAGCCGCACGCGCACGCCGAGTTTCGGTTCGATCGCCAATGCGAGCGATTGTTCGATCACGTGTTCGAGTTCCGACGGCTTCTCGATCACGATGACCACGTCCAGCCCGAGTTTGCGGCCGATCAGGGCGAGGCGGATGTATTCGGCATCCTTGTAGCCGTTGCACACCACCGTGGAACCGGCGCGCGCCAGGCCGAGCACGGCCAGCAATTCCGGTTTCGATCCCGCTTCCAGCCCGAACCCTTCGCCTCCGGCCAGGGTGCCCGCGACCGCGCGCTGCTGGTTGACCTTGATCGGATACAGCGCTGTGTAGCCGCCGCGGTAATCGTGCGCTTCCATCGCATCGACGAAGGCGCGGCGCAGTTTCGCGCGGCGATCGAGAAGAATGTTCGGGAAACGCAACAGCAACGGCAGGCGCGCGCCCAGCTCCTTGGCACGCGCGACCGCATCGTCCAGCGCAATCACCGGCCCTTGTTCCCCATGCGGCTGCATCTGCACGCGACCTTGCGCATCGATATCGACATAGCCGTCGCTCCAGTGCGCGACCGAATACGTGCGGCGGGCTTGATCCAGGCTCCAGTCGGACATCGTTATTCCAGATTCGGGCGTGAAGGGCCGCGTTGACGCCATTTAATGCGCGGTCGAAGACGGCTTGCTATCGTACCCTGATGGCAGCGCGCAAGGACCAGCTCGCGACCTATCGGCGGAAACGGGATTTCCGGCATACGCCCGAGCCCGCGCGCACGCCGCGCCGGCGCAAGCCGGCAGACGCGGGCGAGCGCCGCTTCGTGATCCATCTGCACCACGCGCGGCGGCGGCATTTCGATCTGCGTTTGCAAGTGGGCGGCGTGCTGCGCAGTTGGGCGGTGCCGAAAGGTCCTTCGCGCGATCCTTCGATCAAGCATCTGGCAGTGCAGGTCGAAGACCATCCGCTGAGCTACGGCAGCTTCGAGGGCGTGATCCCCAAGGGTCATTACGGCGCGGGCACGGTTGCGATCTGGGACGAGGGCACCTGGAGCACCGATGAATCGGCGACGAAACAACTGGAAGACGGGCATCTGCGCTTCGAACTGCACGGTTCGCGGTTGCACGGGCACTGGTCACTGATACGCACCAGCATGAAAGGCGACAAGCCGCAGTGGCTGCTGATCAAGGCCGATGATGCTTTCGTGGTGCCGGACGACGTCGCCGACGACACGCCGCTGTCGCAATGGAAAGCCGAGCACGGCGGAAAAGCCGCGCGTGCGCCGCGCGCAAAACGCGTGTCCCGAAGCGGAACGGCCGCGTCACTGCCGGGAGCCGATCGATTCGAATTCGAGCTGGCGCGCCTGCATCACGGCGCCCCGGCCGGCAATGATTGGCTGCACGAGGTGAAATACGACGGCTATCGCATGCTGGCGTGGCGAAGCGGCGGCGGGCTGCAACTGCTTTCACGCAACCGGCTCGACTGGACGGAAAAGCTTCCCGGCATCGCGCGCGCGATTCGTTCGCTGAAATGCCGCGCCTGCGTGCTGGATGGCGAGCTGGTGGTGTTCGACGAGCAGGGACGTTCGCGCTTCCATCTGTTGCAGCAGGAATTCAATCGCGCGCAGTCGCAAGCCGTACATTACGCGGTGTTCGATCTTCTCTGGCTGGACGGCGACGACCTGCGCGGCCTGCCGCTGTTCGAACGCAAGGCTGCGTTGTCGGAATTGCTCGAACATGCGGGCGATCCACTGGTGATCTCCGGCTTCATCCGCGGCGAAGGCGCGCTTGCCTACAAACGCGCGTGCGAGGCCGGACTGGAAGGCGTGATCGCCAAGGCGGTGGATGCGCCGTACCGCGGCGGCCGTTCCGACGCGTGGCAGAAATTGAAGTGCGTCGACTCGGATGAATTCATTATCGTCGGCTATACGCCGGGCAAGGGCTCGCGTGGGGATCTGGGTGCGCTGCTGCTGGCCGAACCCCGAGGCAAGGAATGGCGTTACGTCGGCCGCGTCGGTACCGGCTTCGACGAGGCGATGTTGAAGCAAGTGTATTCCTCGCTGAAGCCGGCGCGCGAAAAGCCGGAACTGATCGATCCGCCCGATGCCAAACAGTTGCGTGGCGCCAAGCCGGTGTGGGTGAAGCCCGAGCACGTGGCCGAGATCGCGTTCCGCGGCCGCACCGGCGATGGATTGTTGCGGCAGGGCAGCTTCAAGGGGCTGCGGCCGGACAAGGATCCGGAGGATCTGCGCGACCGCGATCGCGAGGAAGGAGACCCACCCGTGCAGCGACGCGCATCGAAGTCCACGAAAAAATCGGCGGCGAAATCTTCGCCGAAACGTGCAAGCAAGTCGCCATCGAAATCCGCGCCGGACGATATCGCGCTCACCCATCCCGATCGTGTGCTGATTCCGAAACCGCGCGTGACGAAACTCGCGCTCGCCGAGTTTTATTCGAGCATCGCCGAGCACCTCTTGCCCGGCATCATCGGCCGTCCCTTGTCGCTGGTGCGCTGTCCGGATGGCGTGGGCAAGCCGTGCTTTTTCCAGAAGCATTCGATGCAGGGCATGCCGGAAAGCATCCGCGTCGGCTTGCAGACCAATTCCAAGGACGAGGAAGAGGAATACCTCTACATCGATGGCATCGAAGGCGTGATGGGCCTGGTGCAGATGAACGTGATCGAGATCCATCCCTGGGGTTCGACCATCGCCGACCTCGAACACCCTGATCGCCTGGTTTTCGATCTCGATCCCGACATGGGTGTGAAATGGTCGCGCGTCAGGAATGCCGCCAAACTGCTGCGCGAGCGTCTGGAAGCAGTCGGGCTGGAAAGTTTCCTGCGGACCACGGGCGGCAAGGGGCTGCACGTCGTGGTTCCGCTGAATCCGCGCCCCGATTGGGACACTGCCAAAGCGTTTTCGCACGCGCTGGCGCGCACGCTGGAACAGGAGTCTCCGAAGGAATACGTTTCCGTCGCGACCAAGTCCAAACGCAAGGGCCGCATCTTCGTGGACTACCTGCGCAACGCGCGCGGTTCCACGGCCGTTGCTTCGTTTTGCGTGCGCGCACGCGAAGGCGCAGGCGTCGCCACGCCACTGCACTGGGAAGAACTTTCACGCCTGCGCTCCGGCGCGCAATACACCATCGCCAATATCGCGCGCCGGCTGAAGACGATGAAGGGCGATCCCTGGGCGCACATCGAGGAAGTGCGACAAGCGCTGCCAACACAGTAAGGACGAGACATGCCAAGACCCATCTGGAGCGGCACCATCACCTTCGGTTTGCTCAACATCCCGGTGCAGTTGATGACCGCGGAACGGCACACCGACCTGCACTTCCGCATGCTGGATTCGCGCAACAACGCGCCGATCCGCTACGAGCGGGTCAACGAGGAAACCGGCGAGGAAGTACCCTGGAAGGACATCGTCAAGGCTTTCGAATACGACAAGGGCAGCTACGTCGTGATCGAGAAGGAGGATTTCGCCAAGGCCGCGCCGGAATCCACAGAATCGGTGGACATCGAGGCCTTCGTCGATCCCGACGACATCGGCGTGGAATATTTCGAGAAACCGTATTACCTGGTGCCGGCGAAAAAGGCCGAGAAGGGCTACGTGCTGCTTCGAGAAACCCTGAAGCGCTTGAAGACGGCGGGACTCGCGCGCGTGGTGATCCGCACCCGCGAGTATCTGGCGCTGGTGATGCCGCGCGACGAGGCCCTGTTGCTGATGTTGCTGCGTTACCCGCAAGAGCTGGTGAGTGCGGACGAATACACGTTCCCGGACAAGAAGCTCTCGGCTTATCGCGTTGCCCCCAAGGAGCTGGACATGGCCGAGACGCTGGTGAAATCCATGGTCGGCGAATGGCAGCCCGATGAATATCGCGACGATTTCCGCATGCGTTTGCGCAAGGTGATCGAGGAGCGTGTCAAGGCACAGGAGGGCACGGTGCGTGCGCCTGCCGCTTCCGAAGAGGCCGAGATGCCGAAGAATGCGGCCACAAACGTCGTCGATTTCATGTCGCTGCTGAAGAAGAGCATCGACAGCAACAAACGCACGCCGGCAGCCGAACGCGCGCCGGCCAAGACGGCGAAGAAGGCGGCGAAGAAGTCCACGAAGTCCGCGCGCAAGCGGCCGGCGAAAAAGCGCGCCAAGGCTTCCTGATCCCTGCGCCACCGGTGCACGCTTTCGCCGCGGGCCGCCTCGCGGCTATACTTCGACGCTTTGGGCGAGCCGCGAGGGCTGGGGTGCAGCGCTCGCCGAGCCAGAACAACAGTTCGAAGAATCTGGAGTCCATCCGTGAGCGATCATCTGACGCCGTCCGATCGCACCTTCATGCGCCACTTCGCGATCATGATCGCGGCGCTGGGGGCCGTGGCCGTCGGCCTGGTCATCATCGGCATGCTGGTGCACGCGGCGATGCCGAAGCAGTCCGATACCGCGCAGATCCGCGAATCCGGCGAGCGCATCACGCCCGTGGGCGGGGATTTCGCAGGCAGCACCGGCCGCGCGGCGATGCTGGCGCAGCAGGCGGCTGCCGCGAAGGCCGCGGCAGCGCAGGTCGCCTACGGTGGCACCACGGACGGCAAGACCATCTACGGCCAGTTGTGCCACAGCTGCCACGACGCGGGCGTGACCGGCGCGCCGAAGCTTGGCAACAAGGGCGACTGGGCGCCGCGCATCGCCGAAGGCATCGACACATTGGTCAAGCATGCGATCGACGGTTACACCGGGCCCGACGGCAACCACATGCCGGCCAAGGGCGGCAATCCTGCGCTCACCGACGCGCAAGTGGAGGCAACGGTGAAGTGGATGGTTTCGCAGGTGAAGTGACGCGGGTGCGGGCACCCGCGATTCCGGGCAGGCGCGACCGGCGATCGGTTTTCGAGTGACCGCTGGTGGATGCGGACCCGCACATCGCGCGGCGTTTCGATGGCCGGCGGTGCCCGACAATCACTTCGAAAGAACAGCGTGTTTGGCCTGCGGGTGCGCGGCGTCACGCCGCGCACCCGCAAGAGTCAGGCTTCGAGATTTACTGTGAGCTGCCCGCCTTGAGCAGCATCAACTCCCAACCACCCACGGGCGCAAGATTGAACCCGTCGGAGGTTCCGATGATCAGGCCGCTGCCGTCGTTGAGCGCGTGCAGGGCGCGAATACCCGAATTCAGATTGTTGCCGAGCCCGGTGTAGTTCTCATTTACTGCGGGCGAATCCGAGTCGTCGAAACGCCACAGATCGGCACCTGCTTCGGCCTGCCCGGACTGGACCTGGGGGTTGGAAGTGTCGTAGGTGCCGATGAACAGGTGGCCGTTGAAAACCTCCATTTGCCAGGTGTACTCGTTGTTCGGATTGCCGAATCCCGATGGCCCGTA
>DASXWZ010000082.1:0-7655 GCA_036503375.1 Rhodanobacteraceae bacterium
CGCCTCGCCTCACCCTGGCGTCGCGCCCGCGTCAAGGAAGCGCATTACGCGCTGGGCTGGCGCGTGTACGACTACGCCGGCCACACGTTGATCTTCCACGCCGGCGCAGTGCAGGGTTATCGTGCCGAGATCGGTTTCTTCCCCGAATACCACGTCGGCATGGTGCTGATGTGGAATTGCGAGTGCGCCGAACCCGCAGGCCTGATGCCGATGGTGTTCGACAAATTGCTCGGGCTGCCGGAAGTGGACTGGGCCGGGCTCAGCTCGCCTGCGCGGCGCGCGGCGAAGCCGGCGTCGCAGAAGCACAAGCGATCGCGCCGGAAGCATTGAATTTGCGCCGCCGAAACATCGCGCGAGAACACGGAAGAATCAGGGCGAGCAACCATATGGATCTTGGCGTCGGCCCGCACATCCTTGGGCTGGCGTTCGAAGCAGCGCGACATGCCGTTACTCGCGCCATCCTTGGCGCTCGCCCTTCGCTACGCTCAGGGCCAGCTTCGCTGTTCCCGCGCGCTCCCGGCGCGCGCAGTCAAGGCACGTCGCGAGCGCAGCTTCTCACCCGCCCAGGTTGAAGTCGATGCGACGCTGCAAGGTGCTGGCGACCGGCTGTCCATCCTTCAGCGCCGGCTTGAATTTCGAACGTGAGATGGCCTGTACCGCCGCGCTGTCGAATACATGATTGCTTGATCCGATCACGTGTGCGCCGCTCACCGAGCCATCCGGGCCCACGGTGAACTCGACGGTGGAATAGCCGGACTGGTGGTTGCGCGCGGCCTGGATCGGATATTCGGGCGCAGCGGGGGTAACTACCTGCGCCGCGCGGGTCTCGCCCGCCGGTTGCGGCGGCGGCGCGGCCGGCTTGGGTGCCTGCTGCACCGGCGCTGGCGCCGGTTGCTGCACCACCGGTTTCTGCGCTGCGGGCAGCGGTGGCGTGGGTTGCGCCGCAGCAGCCGCCTTGGCTGCGGCGGCCTTTGCCGCTTCGGCCTGCTTCGCCGCAAGATCCGCAGCCTGTTTGGCTTTCAATGCTTCCGCGCGTGCCTGCTGCTTCTTCGCGGCGTCCAGCTTCGAATTGAGAATTTTCAGCGTGTAGTTGCCCGGATCGGCGCTGGCGAGCAAACCGATCTCGCGCTGGGCGTCATCGAAGTTGTTCTGCGCGATCGACTGTTCGACCGCATTCGCGCCGAACGGAAACTGTTCGCGCAACGCGTCCTGCGCGGCCTGGTTTTTGGAATCCTTCTGCAATGCTTTTTCGTAGTACTCGAAAGCATTGTCGCCTTTTGGCGAGACGAGCCTCTGCTGGTTGATCGCGGTATTGCCTGCGGCCATCAGATCCTTGACGCTCATGGAATCCAGCCGGGCTTGCGCGGCCTGTGCCGCCTGCTGGGCTTGCGCCTGCGCCTGGACGTGCGTGGAAGCGCTCGCCGGAGCGGCGGCAGGTTTGGCCGGGGCGGGATTCGTCCTGGCCGGCTGACCCGGAGCGGCATTGTTGGCCGGCGCGTTGTTGTTGCCGCAGGCGCTCAATCCGAGCAGCAGGGCGGCGGCGATCGCAACGGACAGAATGGATCGGGTGCGGATCGATGCGGACATGGTCGAGGCTCACGGTCTGATTGCGCGCGATGCGCCACACCGGATTACCTAGCACGAAACGTTCCACGCGGTCTCGACGCGATCGGATCGGCCGGCACCCGGTATCCGGCCGGAACATGGCTCCCCTCCGCCATGTCCGCGATTGTCGACGGGATCACATTCATCACCGACCCGCAAAGCAAAACCCCGGCACGGGGCCGGGGCTGGAGTTACTGCCTTTTGCCGGGCTCCCCCCACGCTGGGCGTCGCGGGGAGAGTTCGGCTTGTAGTTATGGTGCGTCTGCTTGTTGCTTGACAGTGGACCGTTGCTTACTTCTTCTTCGTCTTCGGCTTGGCCTTGGACGCCTTGCTGGCACGTGCGGCTTTCGCCATCACGGCTTTCTTCGCGGCCTTGCGGCGGCCGCCCTTCTTGGCTGCGCGCTTGCGCGCCGGCCTCTTCTTCGCGGCCTTGCGGGCCGTCTTGCGCTTGCCGGTCTTGCGGGCCGATGCGGCCTTCGCACGAGCGGGCTTGCGCTTGCCTGACTTCTTCGCCGCCTTCTTGGCGGATTTCTTTGCAGCTTTCTTCATGGCCATGGTTCGTCTCAGCTCCTCATCAGTTGGCAGTGGTTGCCCAGTAAACGCATGCAGGAACGCCTCGCATAGAAGATCGCTGTTGCTGGCGTGCCGCAAGTTCAACACCTGACGACGTGTACGTTCGTCGGAAAGCAACCGGAGTACATGCACTGGAATCGAGACGGTGATTTTCTTCACCTGATCACTTTTGTGACCATGCTCGATGTACGGTTCAATGTACTTGGCAGCCGGCATATTTCCTTCGACGCATGTCGTCGGGCGCAGAAACTAGTCCCGTCGAAACGTGCTGTCAATCGATTTTTCGCGTCGGATGAAGCCCTTGCGTGCAGCACCGGATGGAAGAAAGTCGTCGACGTGCGAGTCGACGATGCCGTGGTGAGCTTTCTCGCAGGACATATAGATGTCCAAACCGAATCCGTTGCAGACAAGGCAGGATGGCGCGCAAGCCGCATCGGAACTTGGTTTCAGCCGGGCGGATCAACGCGAGCGCGTCACTGTGCACGACGCCCATGCTCATGCATGCACGCGCGCACGCATGCCGCGAAAACGGCGGCAACGGCCACTGAACGGAGGGTTTCGCTCAGGCGAGCGATTCGGCCATTGCAGCGGCGAAAAGATCGATGTCGCCGCGCGTTTTGGTCTCGGTGACGCAGGTCAGCAAAGCGTGACCCAGTTCCGGATAGTCGTCTTCCAGCGCGACGCCGGCGACGATGTTCCTGCGCGCGAGTCGTTCGACCAATTCGTTCGCGTCGAGCGGAATGCGCAACGCGAATTCATGGAATTGCGCACGCGCGAACAACGGTCGCACTCCATCTATCGCGCGAAGTTTTTCGCGCAGGTTGCGCGCGTTCGACATGCTGTTGCTCGCGACGCGGCGCAGACCTTCCGGTCCCAGCGTCGCCATGTAGATCGTCGCCGCCGTGACCAGCAGGCCCTGGTTGGTGCAGATGTTGGAAGTGGCCTTGGCGCGACGGATATGCTGCTCACGCGCCTGCAATGTCAACGCGAAACCTTCGCGGCCTTCCAGATCGGTGGTGCGGCCGACGACGCGCCCGGGCATTTGCCGCACCAGCGCCTGCTTGCAAGCCAGAATGCCGAAGTACGGTCCACCGGACGATAGCGGCACGCCCATCGGCTGGCCGTCGCCGCAGACGATGTCCGCGCCCCGTCTTGAATCGGAACCGGCGCCCCAGCGGCCCGGCGCCTTCAGCACGGCCAGCGACACCGGATTGACCACGCCGATCACCAGCGCATCCTTCGAATGCGCCCAGTCGGTCAATGCGTCGACGTCCTCGAGCACCCCGAAGAAATTCGGCTGGGGAATCACCAGCGCGGTGAACGCGCCGAAATCCTGTTTCGCCAGCCACGCCGGATCGACCCCGCCCGCGGTCGCGCCTTCGTGGCAGAAATCGAACTCGACGACTTCGATGTCCTGCAGCTCGACGATGGTCTTCAGCGTCTTGCGATAGGCGGGGTGCACGGTGCGCGGGACCAGGATGCGCCGAGCACCCTTGCGCGCACATCGCTCGGCCATCAGCGCGGCTTCGGCCAATGCGGTGGCGCCGTCGTAGAGCGAGGCGTTGCTGACATCCATTCCGGTCAGCCGCGTCATCATGGTCTGGTATTCGTAGATCAGTTGCAGCGTGCCCTGGCTCGCCTCGGCCTGGTAGGGCGTGTAGGCCGAGTAGAATTCGCCGCGCGATACCACCGTCCATACCGCGGCCGGAATGTGGTGCTCGTACGCGCCGGCACCGGCGAAGTTCAAGGGAGTGCCGTCCATCGCGGCGCGCGACTTCATCAGTCTCGTGACTTCCATTTCCGACAAGCCGCCCGGAACGCCTTCGAGCGCGCGGATCTTCAGGGACGCGGGAATTTCGTCGAACAGATCGTCGATGCGCTGCACGCCGATGGCGGCCAGCATCGACTTCACGTCGGCTTCGGAATGGGGAATGAAGGGCATCGGGACGAGGAGTGGTGAGCGGTGAGGGTGAGCGGAAAACTACATCGTCATTCCGGACGCGGCGCAAGCCGCGATCCGGAATCTGCTTTTGACAGTGTGTGGTGTGCGAGAAACAGATTCCGGGTTCGGCCGTTCGGGCCGCCCCGGAATGACGTCATGCGAAATTGTTGTCTGTCGTCTCAAGGACGCTCTCAATGTTCGTCGCCTTCGATCAGCTCTGCATAGGCGTCCGGATCGAGCATCTCCTCCAGCTGATCCTTCGCCTCCGCACCGGGCCTGACGACGAACAGCCAACCGTCGCCGTACGCGTCTTCGTTGATGGTTTCGGGTTTGTCGCCCAGAGCTTCGTTGATCGCGATCACTTCACCGCTCACGGGCGCATAGACGTCCGAGGCGGCCTTGACCGATTCCACCACCGCGCAGGCATTGCCGGCTTCGACGTGGTCGCCGACGTTGGGCAGCTCGACATACACCAGATCGCCCAGTTGCGACTGAGCGTGATCGGAGATGCCCACGCGCACCTGATCGGCGTCCTCGACGCGCGCCCATTCGTGGGACTTCAGAAATTTCAGGTCGCCGGGTATCTCGCTCATGTCCGATCCCTCATTGAAGTCGGAAGATTCTATAAGCGTTGTGCGTCGCCGCAAAGCAACGTGATTTGGGGCAAGCATCCGTCCATGGTGCATTCTCCGATCGGTATCGCTGCCTCACCTCGTCAATCGACATGCCGTTCAAGGCATCTCGATTTGACTTCGACCCTCTCTCACGAAAGGGTATTTCACGGGCCGCAGCGCAAGTTCGCGGCCGCGGATATCGGCTCGCAGATTTTCGCGCGCCCCCGCCGGAACCCGCGCGAAGGCGACCGATTTACCCAGCGTCGGCGAAAAGATTCCGGAGAGGATTTCGCCCTCACCCTTTTCCGTCAGCACACGCTGACCGTGGCGGAGCACGCCTTTGTCCTCCAACAGCACCCCGATCAGTTCGCGCGATGCGCCCTGGCTTTTCTGTTTCTCCAGCGCGGCGCGGCCGATGAAGTCGCGGCCTTCATCCAGCGACACGGTCCAGGCGAGTCCTGCTTCCCACGGCGAGATGTCTTCGTCCATGTCCTGGCCGTAGAGATTCATGCCCGCTTCCAGCCGCAGCGTGTCGCGCGCACCCAGGCCCGCCGGTTTGACACCCGCGGCGGCGAGTGCATTCCAGAGCGCCACCGCATGTTTCTCCGGCACGATGATCTCGAAGCCGTCCTCGCCGGTGTAGCCGGTGCGCGCAACGAACAATTCCATGCCGCCGGGCCCGCGCGCTTCAGCCGCCACGAACTTGCCGAGCTTTTCGATCCGTGCGCGATCGTCCGCATGCAGCAATTGCAATACCTTCCCGCGTGCATTCGGGCCCTGCACGGCGATCATCGCAAGATCTGCGCGCTCGGTCACCGAGACGCCGAACGGTTGCGCCTGTCTTTCGATCCAGGCCAGATCCTTGTCGCGCGTGGCGGCATTCACCACCACGCGGAAGAAATCCTCCGAGAGGAAATAGACGATCAAATCGTCGATTACGCCGCCGCGCTCGTTCAACATGCACGAGTACAGCGCCTTGCCGGAAATCTTCAGCTTGTCGACGCTGTTGGCCAACAGGTGTCGCAGGAACTCGCGCGTGCGGTTCCCCCGCAGGTCGACCACGGTCATGTGCGAGACGTCGAACATGCCGGCATCGTGGCGCACGGCATGGTGCTCCTCGAGTTGCGAGCCGTAGTGCAGCGGCATGTCCCAGCCGCCGAAATCCACCATCTTCGCGCCGGCGGCGCGGTGGGTGGCGTTCAAGATGGTCTGCCTGGTCATTCGTTCGCTGCCGCGCGGGCGGGGGAACGGAGGATTATGGCCGCGCGCGGCGCGCGATCCAAGCTGCTAGATTTGCGCCATGGCGATAGTCGATTCCCGGATCGGCCGCGCGGAGTGGGTGACCGGCGCGGGGCAGGAGGGCGTGCTGCGTTTCAGCGGTGACTGGACGCTGGCGCATTTCGCCGAACTGGAAGCGCAACTCGACGCCCTCAAACCGCGCCTGCCGGAAACGCCGGACGTGGATTTCAACGATGTGGCGCGCATCGATACCGCCGGTGCGGGACTGATCGCGGTGGCGCTGGGGCCGCAGACCCTGCAATGGCTGGCCGAACACGACCGCGACGTGCCGCGCGAAATCCGCGGCCTGCTGGACACGGTCAGCGATGCCGTCGCCGACATCTACGCGCATCCGCCCCGACCCCGGCGCGACTACGGGTTCGTGGACATGCTCGCGCGCATCGGCGCAGCCGTCGAACACGTCTGGGAGCTGGCGCTCGGCCTCCTGGGCTTCATCGGCCTGACGATGGAAACCTTCGCGCGCACGGTATTCGTCCCGAAACGCTGGCGCGTGACGGCACTGGTCCACCACATGGAGCAGACCGGCCTGGACGCGGTGCCGATCGTGGTGCTGCTTTCCTTCCTGATCGGCGCGGTGATCGCGTTCCTCGGCGCAACCGCGCTGCAGGCATACGGCGCCACCGTCTTCACGGTGGACCTGGTGTCGTACTCGATCCTGCGCGAACTCTCGGTACTGATCACCGCGATCCTGATCGCAGGCCGCACGGCTTCGGCGTTCACCGCGCAGATCGGTTCGATGAAGGTCAACGAGGAAATCGACGCAATGCGCACGATGGGCCTGGATCCCATGGAGCAATTGGTGCTGCCGCGCGTGCTGGCGCTGATCACGATGCTGCCGCTGCTCACCTTCCTGTCGATGATCGCCGGCCTGCTGGGCGGCATGGCGGTGTGCTCGCTGTCGCTCGACATCAGTACCACCCAGTTCATTTCGGTGTTCCAGGCCGATACCGAGATGCGGCATTTCTGGGTGGGGCTTTCGAAAGCACCGATCTTCGCCTTCCTGATTTCCACCATCGGTTGTCTGGAAGGCTTCAAGGTCGCGGGCAGCGCCGAATCGGTGGGCCAGCGCACGACCTCCAGCGTGGTGCAATCGATCTTCCTGGTGATCCTGGTCGACGCGCTGGCGGCCATGTTCTTCATGGAGATGGGCTGGTGAAGGCGACCGTCAACCAACGCTCGGGCCACGAAACCGTGATCGAAGTGCGCGGGTTGCGCAGCCAGTTCGGCGAGCAGGTCGTGCACGACAATCTGGATCTCGATGTCCATCGCGGCGAGATCCTCGGGGTGGTCGGCGGTTCCGGCACCGGCAAGTCGGTGCTGATGCGCACCATCCTCGGCCTGCGCAAGCCCGATGCCGGCACGGTGCGCGTGCTCGGCGAAGACCTGCATTCGCTCCGGGGAGACCGGCGCGTCGCGGTCGAACGCCGCATGGGCGTGCTGTTCCAGGACGGCGCGTTGTTCTCCTCGCTCACGGTGAGCGAGAACATCCGCGTGCCGCTGCTGGAGCACACCACGCTTTCCTTCCACGACGCGCAGCGGGTGGCCGCGCTGAAGGTGGCGCTGGTCGGCCTGCCCGCCGACGTGCGCCACAAATATCCGAGCGAGCTGTCCGGCGGCACCCG
>DASXWZ010000083.1:0-4256 GCA_036503375.1 Rhodanobacteraceae bacterium
TGCCGCAGCTTGCGGCGGCTTGCCATCGCCTGTGACGACTTCGTCGCCTTCGCCGTAGGCGGGCACCGCGCATTCGTTCCAGGTGGCGCCATGATCGATGGAACGTTGCAGCTTGTTGCCGAAGTGGCCGAGATCGAGCACGGCGTACCAGCTTCCGTCGCGCGGATCGCTCATCGCGAGCGCGACGTTGTCGCCGAGGAATTCCCGCCGCGCGATCCGCCACGCGCCCTTGCCGCGCTCCAGCACGAACAGGCCCTTGCGCGTCGAAACCAGAAGCAAGTCGGACATCGATTCCTCCGGTCAACCGCCGGACAGCGCCTGCATCACGTAAATCTCGGAATCCTTTCCGATCGCCTGCGCCAGGTCGCGTTTGCTGGCGATCGCCGCGCCATCCACGAACAGCGCGAGATGATGCCGCACCGTGCCGTGCTCGTCGAGCACGTAGTGGCGCAAATTCGGATATCGCGCGAACACCTGCTCCAACGCCTGGGCGATGCTGACGCCGGAAACCTCCAGCGCGACTTCAGCGGGCGACCGCACGCTTTCCGCCTGCGGCAACCAGCGCGACAATGCGGACGAGAGCACCACCTTAGCCATGCGATCCTCCTTCCGGCGCGGTCGGGGCGCGGCTCGTCTTCGCACCATTACGCGCGCAAGCTGCGGCGCGCGCAAAACGCGATGATCAAGCCGAACACCAGCATCGCGATCAGGTTTTCCACGAACGAAACCGGTTTGAACGCGGGTACGTGATGCCAGGCCGACAGCGGCACCACCACGTAGTTCATCACGAAGTAGATCACCACGCCATAAGCCAGGCCGCAAACGATCGGTCGCGCGGTCAACCAGCGCAGCCGCAGCGCCGCGAAGACGAAGATCGCCGCGATCAACAGCGACATCGCCCATTGCAGTATCAATCCGAGGACCGACGCGCTCATGCCGCCCTGCAGGGCTGCCGCGCCCAGTACGCCGCCCGCAACGAAGCGCAGGATGACCAGTGGATCGATCCAGTTGATCAGCGACGCGGCACCGATGTCGATGGTGCCGGCAATGAAGCCGCCTGCGAGGATGGCGCGCAGCGCGGCGCCTCCGGACGGCCGTTGCAAGGTCAAACCCGATGCATTCATGCTGACGATTCCATCGTGGCGGTCGCGAGATTGAGAACCTCGCGGCCGCACACGTCAAGTGTCGCAAGTTGCCGGAAGCGCGGCCGCGACCGCGGCTGCCGTGGCGTGGCCGTCCAAGGCCACGAACTCCCCCTTGTCGATTTCCCGCATGCTGGTTCGTCGCCTACACGAGAGCCGGATTCGGCCCGATCAACCAACGAGGAGAACGACGATGCGAGTCATGGTGCTGGTGAAAGCGAATGCGGATTCCGAGGCAGGCGTGATGCCCAGCCGCGAGCTGCTGGAATCGATGGACAAGTACAACGGGGAGCTGGTGAAGGCCGGCGTGATGCTGGAAGGCGAAGGCCTGCATCCCACCTCGAAGGCGGTGCGCGTGCAGTTCGACGGCGCGCGGCGGCGCGTGATCGATGGTCCCTTTACCGAAACGAAGGAGCTGGTCGCCGGCTACTGGCTGTGGCAGGTGAAGTCGATGGACGAGGCTGTCGAGTGGCTGAAACGCGCGCCGTTCGATGGCGGCGAGACGGTGGAAATCCGTCCCGTCTTCGAAGCGGAAGATTTCGGCGACGCGCTCACGCCGGAAATGCGCGAACAGGATGCGCGCTTCCGCGAACAGCAGGCGCGGCTGCGCGAACAGGCGAAATCGAAGCGCTGAAGGAGGACGTCATGAGTTACGTCGATGGTTTCGTGGTACCGGTGCCGAAGGCAAACCTTGCGGCGTACAAACGGCTGGCACGCAAAGCCGGCAAGATCTGGATCGAGCACGGCGCGCTCGAATACCACGAATACGTCGCCGACGACGTCAAGCCCGGCAAGCACACCTCGTTCCCGCAATCGGTGAAATTGCGGGACGACGAAGTGGTGGTGTTTTCGTGGATCGTGTACCGCTCGCGCGCCGCGCGCGACCGCATCAATGCCAAGGTGATGAGCGACCCGCGCCTGTCGATGGATCCCGCCGGCCTCCCCTTCGACGGCAAACGCCTCATCTTCGGCGGGTTCAAGCCACTGCTGTCGTTTTAGGTGTCGGCAGGCACAAGGCAAAGCTGGCCGTCCCAGAGCGAAAAACGGCCCGGATTGCCGGGCCGGAATGGCCGATTTCTTGCACCGTGCAGTACATGCGAACTGCACGTTGGCTCACGTTTTTACTGGCCCTGGCCTTTGCCGTCCCCACCCATGCGGGCGGCCTTGAAGTCAGGCTGCTCGACCAGCACGGCAAACCCGTCGCCGATGCGGTGGTCACCCTGTTGCCGAAGGACGGCGCGCCGGCACCGGCGCGCGCCGAAACGGTCAAGGTGATCGACCAGAAGAACCTCACCTTCATCCCCTACATCGAGATCTTCCGGCCCGGCGATTCGGTCGTGTTCCGCAACAGCGACGGCACGCGCCACCACGTGTATTCGTTCTCGCCCGCCAAGGCCTTCGAGTTCGTGCTGGCGCCGGGCGAAAGTTCGGCGCCGCTGCAACTGGACAACACCGGCGTGATCGCGGTCGGCTGCAACATCCACGACCAGATGATCGCCTACCTCTACGTCTCCGGTGCGCCCTGGATCGCGCACTCGGGCGCGAACGGCTCGGTGAAATTCAGGGATCTGCCCGCGGGCGCGTACACCGTGCGTGTGTGGCAGCCGCGGCTGCGGCCCAGCCAGCCCGATCTCGCGCAATCGGTCACCGTGATCGGGGCGACACCCGTGCAGACGGTGAAGTTCGATTTGTCGTTGCTGCCCGATCCGCGGCTGCAATTCGATCGCGAGCACACCAGCTACTGAGAATTTCGCATGAGCTTCCGCGCCAGGCTCGCGCTGTTCTTTGTCGCCACGCTAATCGCGGTGCAGGCGTTGACCGCCGTTCTGGTTTACCAGGTGACGCGGCATGAGCTGATCCGCGAAGGCCAGCGCCAGCTCGGCGTGGCCGCGGGCGCGTTCTCGCGCCAGCTCGACGACATCTCCGGCCGCGTCGCCGACAGCGTGCAGATGCTGGCGCTCGATTACGCGTTGCGCTCCGCGATCGCGCAACACGACCAGGCCACGATGCAATCGGCGCTCGCGAACCACGGTCGGCGCGTCGGCGCCACGCAGATGCTGCTGCTCGACGCCGAGGGCCGTGTCGAAGTGGACACGCTCGGCGCGTACGCCGAAGGCGCACGTTTCCCGTATTCCGATCTGGTCAACGAGGCTTACACCCAACCCGCGGCGGCGGTGGTGGCGTGGCGCGATGGCGCTTACTGGATGGTGGTGGTGCCGGTGTTCGCGCCGAATCTCGTCGGATTGATCGCCGCTGCGATCCCGATCGATGACCGCCTGCTCGCGCGCCTGCAGGCGCAATCGACCCTGCCGCGCAATATCGAGCTCGCCGCGCGCGAAAAAGACGGCACATGGAAGATCATGGCGCGCGGCCACGACAGCATGTCGCTGACCATGCCGTTGATGTCACGCGATCCTCCGCTGCCGACGCCGCCGATGTCGCTGGAAGCGCACGGGCGCGAATTCGTGGCGCAGGCGGTGGCGCTCGATCATTCGCAGGCCAGCGCACCCGTGATAGCGGTACTCGGCTATTCGGTGGATCAGGCATTGAGTCCCTATCGCACGGTCGCGTTCGCGTGGGCCGCATTGCTGGCGCTGGGATTGGCGATCGGATTGCTGGGCGCATGGCTGATCGCGCGCGGCGTTTCGCGTCCGGTCGAACAGCTCGCCGCTTCCGCGCAGCGCATCGAAGCCGGCGATTACAGCCTGCCGCAAATCGCGCGCGGCGACGAACTCGGCCAGTTGTCTTCTGCATTCGGGAAGATGGCCGAAGCGATCCGCGAACGCGAAGCACGCATCATCCATCAGGCCGGTCACGACCAGGTCACCGGACTGCCCAACCGCATCAGTGCGGAAGCGGCGATCCAGCGCGAACTCGAAGGCGGTCGTTCCGCGGCATTGCTGATGATCGGGCTGGCGCGCGTACCGGAGATCATCAAGACCATGGGCCACGCGGTATGCGATCGCCTGATGCGCGACGCCGGCGCGCGCATCGGCCCGATCGGCAACGGCCTCGCGGCGCGTGCGACCGACACGCAATTCGCGGTACTGCTGCCCGGCGCCGGCCGGCAGGATGCGATCGCCACGGGTTTCCGCCTGCTGGATGCATTGGCCG
>DASXWZ010000084.1:0-6484 GCA_036503375.1 Rhodanobacteraceae bacterium
CGCCTTGCGGCCCGGCGACGAAACTGGAACCCCAGAACTGGATGCCGCGGCCGCCGTCCGGTGCGGGCTCGAAGCCGACGCGATTGCACGCGGCCAGCGGCAGGCCGTTGGCGACCGCGTGCCCGCGCTGCACCGTGATCCACGCCTCGCGCTGCCGATCCTTCTCGGCCTGGGTGTCGGATGGATCCCAGCCGATCGCGGTCGGGTACAGCAGGATTTCCGCACCGGCCAGCGCCATCAGCCGCGCGGCTTCCGGATACCACTGGTCCCAGCACACCAGCACGCCGAGCTTGCCGAGCGAAGTCTCCACCGGGTGGAAACCGATGTCGCCGGGCGTGAAATAGAACTTCTCGTAGTAGGCCGGATCATCGGGGATGTGCATCTTGCGGTACACCCCAGCGATCCGCGCAGAGCGATCGAACACGACGGCGGTGTTGTGATAGATGCCGGCGGCGCGGCGCTCGAACAGCGATGCGACGATCACGAGGTGCAATTCCTCGGCGAGCCGGCCGATGCGCTCGCTCGACGTGCCGGGAATGGATTCGGCGCGGTCGAATTCTCCGACGTTCTCGTGCTGGCAGAAGTAGGGGCCGTTGTGCAGCTCCTGCAAAAGCGCCAGTTGCGCGCCGGCGGCCTTCGCTTCGCGCAAACCGGCCTCGATCGCATCGAGATTCAACGCGGCACTGCCGCGGTCGCGTTCCTGCAGCAACGCAAGCTTCAAGGTTCTGTTCGCCATGGAGTCGCAGTTTAGCGCGTCAGGCGAGCACGCCTTGGGGCAACTGCATCGTCACGCAATGCAGGCTGCCGTTCTGCCAGATCAGGGGACGGCAGGGGATCTGCACGATTTCGCGGCCGGGATGCGCTTCGCCGATGATCCGCGCGGCGTCGAAATCCGCGGCATCGCCATAAGCCGGAATCAGCACCGCACCGTTGACGATGAGGTAGTTCGCATAGGATGCGGCAAGCCGGCGGCCTTCCTCGATGATCGGTTTCGGCCACGGCAGTGCCTGCAACTTGTATGGACGTCCGTCGGCCGTGCGCAATGCAGCGAGTTCCCCGCGCATCGCGGCGAGTTCCTCGAAGTGCGGATCGTCCGCATCCTCGCAGGCCTGAAAGACGATCGCATCGTCCGGCGCGAGGCGCGCCAGCGTGTCGATATGCGCGTCGGTATCGTCGCCCTGCAGGTACCCGCGCATCAGCCACAACACGCGCAACGCGCCGAGCGATTCGCGCAACTCCCGCGTCATTTCCTCGCGCGACAAATCCGGATGGCGCTGGTGCAGGCAGCGCCAGGTCGTCAGCAAGGTGCCGCGTCCGTCGGATTCGATCGCACCGCCTTCCAGCGCCCAGTCGTAGCGCGAATGACCGACACCGGGGGCGAACACGTCGCGCTCGAGCAAACCTTCGATCAACGCATCATCGCGCCCGCCTTCGAACTTGCCGCCCCAGCCGGTGAAACGAAAATCCGCGAGCGTGAACCCACCGCCATCGCGCAAGGTCAGAGGGCCCGAATCGCGCAACCAGGTGTCGTCATAGGGAATCCCGACGAAGCGCAGGTTCGACAAATCAGCACCGCCCGCGGCCAGCAACTCGATCGCGCGTTCGCGCACCGCGTCGTCCGGCACGCAAACCAGCACGCGTTCGAAACGCGCGATTGCGGACGCCAGCGCGACATAACTCGATTCGGTTGCCAGCAGGCGCGGACCCCAGTCGGTGCCTTCGTGCGGCCACGCGATCAGCACCGCAGCCTGCGGCTCCCATTCCGCAGGTAGTCGCAGGCCATTGCGCTTACGCGATGCCGGGGGCTTCGCGTGCAATGGCCGAGCTCGAGCCTGCGATGCGAGATGCTACGGATAGCATGTCGCGGCGCAGGCGAGGGGCAGGGACGCCGAAACTAGTGCGCGTCATGGACGACTGCTTGCAGAAACGCAACAGCGAAGCACGATCAGTGCGCGCCGGTTTCCGGCGTGGTAATCACCGAGTGGATCACGTGGCTGCGTTCGAAATACACGATGTAGTTGGCGTATTCCCAGCGGTTGATCGGCGGATGCTTCGACGAATCGCCGCCGCGCGTCTGCAGCTTGCGGACCGGAGCGCCGTACTGGCGCTCGACTTGTGACATGGTCATCCCGCGATGGGGCAGGTTCATGCCCTGCTCCTGCCGCACCTTCATGTGGATGCTTTCGGCGTGCGCGGAAACAGGCAGCATGAACGGCGCGGCTGCAAGCAGCAGCGCGGCGGTGAACAGGTAACGGGTCAGGCGGTTCATGGCTTGCAACTCCCCCGGGCGCTTGGGCGCCGACGGGACTGTTTTAGCAGAAGCGCGCCCGGCAATCCACGCTCCGGGCAACAAAAAAGGCCGCTGGCGCGGCCTTTTCATGAGCACCGTCACGCCTCAGCGCTGCCGGGCCTTGAAACGCGGGTTCGACTTGCAAATCACGAACACCTTGCCGCGCCGGCGCACGACCTTGCAGTCGCGGTGCCGCGTTTTCGCGGTCTTGAGGGACGAAAGCACCTTCACGGCGGGACTCCTGTTGAAAGTGCGGTCATGGATGACCGCTTTTTGTCTTCGCGTTCAGGGATGAACGCATGAAGAACGCCTTGAGACAAGCGTAAAAGTGTAGCCCGCGCACGGGATCGAGGCAAGCCTGACGGAGGCTTCATCGCGCAGGGTTATCCTACGCGTTTTGGCGCGACGCATCGGAGGCAGCTCGTGGCGGACCAACTCGACCAGCAGTGCATCGACACCATCCGCTTCCTCTCGGTGGACATGGTGCAGAAGGCCGACAGCGGACATCCCGGGATGCCGCTGGGTGCGGCGCCCATGGGTTACGTGCTGTGGACGAAGTTCATGAAATTCCATCCGGCCAACCCGAGCTGGGCGGACCGTGATCGCTTCGTGCTCTCGGCCGGACACGGATCGGCGCTGCTCTACAGCCTGCTGTATCTCACCGGCTACGACGTCACGCTGGACGACATCAAGCAGTTCCGGCAATGGGGCAGCAAGTGTCCCGGCCATCCCGAGCGCGGCCACACGCCGGGCGTGGAGGTCACCACCGGGCCGCTGGGTCAGGGCTTCGCGAACGCGGTCGGCATGGCAATGGCCGAGGCGCAGCTCGCCGCGCGCTACAACCGCGAGGGCCACAAGATCGTCGATCACCACACTTACGTGATCGCAAGCGATGGCGATCTGATGGAAGGCGTGGCTTCGGAAGCCGCCTCGCTGGCGGGACACCTGAAACTCGGCAAGCTGATCGTGCTGTACGACGACAACTACGTCACGCTCGCGGCCGGCACGGACATCACCTTCACCGAAGACCGCGCCGCGCGCTTCAAGGCCTATGGCTGGCACGTGCAGACGATCGAGGACGGCAATGACGCAGCGGCTATCGAGATCGCCGTAAAGAAAGCCAAACGCCAGACGCAGAAGCCCTCGCTGATCCTGGTGCGCACGCACATCGGCTACGGCTCGCCCGAGCAGGACAGCTACAAGGCGCACGGCTCGCCGCTGGGCGAGAAGGACGTCGCCGCCACCAAGCGCAATCTCGGCTGGCCTGAACAACCCCCGTTCCTGGTTCCCGACGAAGCCTTGAAGCGTTTCCGCGAGGCGCAGGAGCGCGGCAAGCGCGCCGAATCCAACTGGAGGCGCCGCTGGAACAAATACGCGAAGGAATTCCCGGATCTCGCCGCGGAGCTCGATGATTCCCTGCGCGGGCAATTGCCGCAAGGCTGGGACGCCGACATCCCCGAATTTCCGGCCGACGCGAAAGGCATGGCCACGCGTGTGGCCGGCGGCAAGGTGCTTTCCGCGATCGCGCCGAAATTGCCGGCGCTGTCGGGCGGTTCGGCGGATCTCGATCCTTCCACGCACACGGCGGTGAAAGGTCTCGGCGTGTTTTCGCCGGGGCCGGAATCGGACGAGCAGGGCGTGGATACCGGCGAAACGTGGAGCTACGCCGGCCGCAATCTGCATTTCGGCGTGCGCGAGCACGCGATGGGCGCGATCGCCAACGGCATGGCCGCGCACGGCGGCTTCATTCCATACACCGCGACCTTCCTGATCTTCTCCGATTACATGCGCCCGCCGATGCGGCTGGCCGCGCTCACGGAATCGCACGTGGTTTTCGTGTTCACCCACGACTCGATCGCCCTGGGCGAGGACGGCCCGACGCACCAGCCGGTGGAGCAACTGGCGGGATTGCGCTCCGTGCCCAACATGGTCGTGATCCGTCCCGGCGACGCCAACGAAACCGCATACGCCTGGCGTGTGGCGATCGAAACGCGGCAACAGCCTGTGGTGCTGGCGCTGTCGCGGCAGAACGTGCCGACGCTGGATCGCTCGCAATTCGCGAGCGCCGACGGATTGCGCAAAGGCGCCTATGTGCTGAAGGATTGCGAGGGCGAGCCGCAACTGATCCTGATCGGCACCGGTGCGGAAGCGGGCTTGTGCGTGCAGGCGGCGGAGAAATTGAACGGCGAAGGCATTCGTACGCGCGTCGTGTCGATGCCGAGCTGGGAATTGTTCGAAGCGCAGGACAAGAACTACCGCGATTCGGTGCTGCCGCCGCATGTACACGCACGTCTCGCAGTGGAAGCCGGTTCGCCCCAGGGCTGGGCGCGCTGGGTCGGCCAGCGCGGCGATGTACTGGGCGTCACCACCTTCGGCGCCTCCGCGCCCGGCGGCGAGATGCTGAAGCGGTACGGGTTTACGGTGGAGAACGTGGTGGGGAAGGCGAAGGCGTTGCTGGACACCGCGGACTGAAGCTCGTCATTCCGGCGCAGGCCGGACAAATGAATTGCCATCCTTGGCGGCGGAATCCCGGCCAATCCGTGGCCGGGATGACGTCACGTGGGTGCCGCTCAACTACAGGCCGCGATGCAATACCATCTCCAGCACGAACTTCGACCCGAAGAACGCCAACAGCAGCACGACCATTCCGATCAAGGTGAGGTTGACCGCGCGGGCGCCGCGCCAGCCTGACACCGCGCGGCCGATCAGCAGCACGCCGAACACGATCCAGGCCAGCACCGATAACGCGGTCTTCTGTACCAAGTCTTGGGCGAGAATGTTGTGCACGAACAGCACGCCCGACAGCAGCGCCAGGGTCAGCAGCACGAACCCCGCGGCGATCAGGCGGAACATCAGCGTTTCGGTCAGCGTCAGCGGCGGCAGAGCGCGCAACCATGCGCCGAACTGGCGCGCGCGCAACGCACGCTCCTGCATCGCCAGCAGCAGCGCCAGCAACGCCGCGATCGACAACACGCCGAACGAAATCAGCGCCAGCGTCACGTGCAACTTGATTTGCCAGTCCAGTGCGATCGGTGCGGTAGGCGGCGCGAGGAATTGATCGATCGCCAGCAGGAACGCGGCCAGCGGGAAAACGATCACGCCCAGTGCTGCGACGGGCCGCACCAGATTGACGATCAGCGTCAATGCCGCGATTACGGCAGCGACAAGAGATAGCGCGGCGAAGAAATGCAGATCCAGCGCACCGCGGTGTGCGCCGAACAGTCCCACGAAATGCAGGATCACTGCGATGCCGCCGGTGATCAGCGCGATCCGCTTCGGCGCCGCGCCTTCCGACAGCAGTGGCCGCGCCAGCGCGCCCGCGCCTGCCAGGTACAGCGCGACCGAGAACAAGGCGATCAGATCAAGAGCGAAGGCATGCGGCGGCATCGGGCGAGTGTCGCACAAGGAGCGGGAAGGCGGGAGACGGGAGGCGTGAGGCGGAGAGGCGGCTCCCGGGGATCGGGGCGCAGGGGTTCGCGGGCGTCCGGCATTTGCGGAACGGCGATTATCTGACTAAAGTCAGACAATGATCGACGACGTGCAATCCATCCGTGCATTCAACCGTACCGTGGCCCGGCGGCTGGGCGTGTTGAACGAAAAATACCTGGGACGGGATCGACCCTACGTGGAGTCGCGCCTGCTGTTCGAGATCGGCAGGAACGGCGCGGACGTGCGTACCTTGCGCGAGCGGTTGGGGTTGGATTCCGGGTTCCTCAGCCGGCTGCTGCGCGCGCTCGAGGAAAAGGGATTGGCGGTGACGCAGCCGTCCGCGGCTGACCGGCGCGTGAAGGTGGTGCGTCTTTCGCGGGCGGGCTTGGCGGAACTGCGCAGGATCGACACGCTTTCGGACAAGCTTGCACGCTCGATGCTGGAGCCCCTGAGCGAAAAGCAGGCGCAGCGCATCCTGACGGCGATGTCGGAAGTGGAAAGCCTGTTGCGCGCATCGAGCGTCGAGATCGCGCCGGCGGATCCCGCCAGCCGCGAGGCCCAGTATTGCCTCGAGCAGTACTTCGCGGAAATCGATGCACGGTTTCCCGGCGGTTTCGATCTGGGCAGGGATCGCTCCCACGATGGCTTTCACGAGGCCGTGGACTTCGGTCCGCCGCGCGGCTGCATGCTCCTCGCGCGCCTTTTCGGAGAGCCGATGGGTTGCGGTGCGTTGCGGGCCATGGAGCCCGGCATCGGCGAGATCAA
>DASXWZ010000085.1:0-1602 GCA_036503375.1 Rhodanobacteraceae bacterium
TCACCGCCAGCACCGCGCAGATGTTTTCGGGTCCCGGATCGATGCCCTGCGTGCTGAATGCCGTCTGGATGTCGGTGGCCCAACCCGCGCGATCCGGCGCATCGGTGGGCAGGCGACGCACGATCTCGGCGCGTACCTGCACCGGCGAAAGCCGCGGCGCCTGCTGGCTCGGCATCCTGGCGCACGCCGCCAGTAGCAGAAGCGCGCACCACGCGGCAATCGGGGGCAGGCGCGAGCGCAGCGCCGATATCGGACATGTCATGCGCGCAGGATAACGAAGTCGTCAGCCCGCCCTGCGGAGGTGTGGATGATCCCGGCGCTGGTGTGATGCGTCACGCGGACGCGGACTGTCCGGAAGCGGTCCCCTGCACGAGGAGCGGACTGAAGTTGCCGATGATGTGATATCCCTTGCGATATGATGCGGCGAAAGTCGGAGATTGCCATGAGCGAAATCATTTTCCAGATAGAGGAAGCGCCGGAAGGGGGTTACACAGCGCAGGCGCTCGGCCACGCCATCTTTACGGAGGCGGAGTCGCTGGAGGAGTTGCGCCACAAGGTTCGGGACGCGGTGCGTTGTCATTTCGACGGCACCGGTCCGAAGCTGATCCGCCTGCATTTCGTGCGTGACGAGGTGTTGGCAGCATGAAACTGCCGCGCGACGTGGATGCGCGGCAACTCATCAAGGCGCTCGCGCGGCTCGGCTATAGCGAGACACGTCAAAGCGGCAGCCATATTCGGTTGACCTGCGAATCGCCTGAGCGACACTCGCTGACGATTCCGAATCATTCTCCGCTCAAGGCCGGCACTCTGAATGCGATTCTGGGCGAAGTGGCGATTCGCCGCGGAATGGACAAGCAACAGCTGATCAGAATCTTGTTCGAATAGCCTCATGTCAGAGAAGCGACGCGTATCCGATATTGCATCGCGGCGAAAGATCCGTGATCGTCCTCTTGCGAACGCGCGCGGAGAACGCAAACTTGTTGCGCACGACTTGCGAGACGATTCTCAATTGGCGGAACTGGTGAAAGCGCGAGGACACGAGCGCCGCATCAAGGTCGTGCTGGACGAGTTGTGAATTTCGCGGGTTGTGGAACGACCCGGCACTGACGTGTGCGCCACGCGGATGTCTTGAGGCGAGATTGTCGGCGGTTACGCGCCTTGCGGCGCCAACCTGCCCTACGGAATTTGACGATTGGCTGTAACGCGGCCGGCGCGGTTTTCGTGCCGATTGTTTCTTGGCAGCATTGGTGTGTTCATTGTTCGACACGAATCGCCGTTGCCACCTGCTTGCCATTCTCGTAAACCCCAAGGCTGGGCGAGCGCCCGTTTTGCGCGGGCGCGAATTCGAATTGCAGGTCGCGTTCCAGTGCGAAGAAGCGCGTCGGTGATGCCGCGCGCAGGTGCACGGTCATCGGGCTGGCGGTGAGCACCAGTCCGTCCGCTTCGGTGTTCACCACGATGTCCGGCGCGTGTTCGCCGCGATAGCGGCCGGCGAGTGCCGCGAATGCCGCGGGCGGGAGGTGCAGGTGCGCGGCGGGCGGCGTGTAGGGCGCCGGGCCGTGCGAGTAGCTGAGGATGCGGCGCATCTGCCAATGGCCGTCC
>DASXWZ010000086.1:0-5656 GCA_036503375.1 Rhodanobacteraceae bacterium
ATGGTAAGGATCGGGACGTTGATCGCCGCGTAATCTGCGGGCTTGGGGTTGTACGCGGCCCAATAAGAATCTTCGGCCGGATGATCCAGCCATTCGCGGAAAACTTCGCGCTGTGTGCCAGCAAGATCGGCGAGCGAAGCGAACGGCTGGTTGTGTTCGTAGGCGTCCACGAAACGCGTTTCCCAATACTTGCCATCGTCGAACAGGTTTTCCTGACCGGTCTGGCCACTGGTGAGCGCCAGCCACTGCGCCGTGTAACTCATGCCGATACCTTTGGGTTGCGGATAATCCCAGCCCGGGTACACCGCCGCGGTGGGCACGGCCGCGGCCAGATGCGCCGGGTGCTGCGCCAGGATCTGCCACTGGTCCATGCCGCGATAGGAACCGCCGCGCGTGACCACGCGGCCGTCGCACCACGGCTGCTTCGCCAGCCACGCGATCACGTCGGCGCCGTCCGGGCCATTGCCATACAGCGGCGTGAACTTGCCCTTCGAGGTACCGCGCCCGCGTACGTCCACGCTGACGTAAACGTAATCATGGGTGGCGAACTTCACCGCCCGCTCTTGCGTCTCGTCGGTAATGTAGGGCGTCATCACCAGCACCACGGGCAGCGGCTTCGGCTGATCCGAGGGCCTCCAGATCGTCGCCGCCAGTTGCACGCCGTCGCGCATCGGGATCATGTGGTGCAGGTCCACGATCACGTTTTCGGGTTTCGCATCGTCGGCCCACGCAGGCCACGCCAGTGCGATCGTCAGCAATGCCAGCACCCTGCAGATCTTTGTCATCGTCGCCCTCCCGCGGATCCGCCGATCATCCTCGATCCAGCGTCCCGCAACCACCCCGCCAAGCGACCGGCTCGGCCGACGCGCCGCCGCCTGCGCGGCGACTCCGGCGCAGGCATACTATGACCGCCGCCGGGGGAGCGGGTGGGTGCCAAAAAGGGACAAGGGAATGCGGATTCTGGTCACAGGGGCGGCCGGCTTCATCGGCGCGGCGTTGTCGCAGCGGTTGCTCGCCCGGGGAGATGAGGTGCTGGGGTTCGACAACCTCAACGCCTATTACGATGTGTCCCTGAAACACGCGCGGCTGGAGCGGCTGACGCCACAATCCAGCTTTTCCTTCGTGCGGGCCGGCATCGAAGACCGCCAGGCGGTGGAACGCGCTTTCGCCGACTTCAGGCCTGCACGGGTCGTCAATCTGGCGGCACAGGCCGGTGTCCGCTATTCCATCGAGAATCCTTACGCCTACGTCGAATCCAACCTGGTCGGCTTCATCCACATCCTGGAGGCCTGCCGGCATGGACAAGTCGAACACCTGGTCTACGCCTCGTCCAGCTCGGTCTACGGCGCCAATCGCAAGTTGCCGTTTTCCGTGCGCGATCCGGTGGATCATCCCGTGAGCCTTTACGCAGCCACGAAAAAGGCCAACGAACTGATGGCGCACACCTACAGCCATCTCTACGGCCTGCCTACCACGGGCCTGCGCTTCTTCACGGTCTACGGCCCATGGGGCCGTCCCGACATGGCGCTGTTCCTCTTCACGCGAAAGATCCTGGCCGGCGAACCGATCCAGGTGTTCAACCACGGCCACCACACCCGCGACTTCACCTACATCGATGACATCGTGGAAGGCGTGATTCGTGCGCTGGACCGCATTCCCGGCACGGATCCTGCTTTCGATTTCCTCCATCCGGCGCCGGATTCCTCATCCGCGCCCTACCGCGTTTACAACATTGGAAACCACCGGCCGGTGCAACTGGCTCGCTACATCGAAGTGCTGGAGGACTGTCTGGGTCGCAAGGCGGAAAAGGTCTTGCTGCCTCTGCAGCCGGGCGATGTCCCGGATACCCATGCCGACGTGAGCGAGCTGGCGCGCGACACGGGCTATCAGCCGGCGACCCCGGTGGAAGAAGGTGTACGGCGGTTCGTGGAGTGGTATCGGACATTTTACGTGGCGTGAGCCGACGGGCCCGCCTGGCACAAAAACTCGGACATGACTGTGATAGGTTTCACGGTCCGGAATATCCAAGCGGAAGGCAAAGCCAATGAAAACCCTCATTCGTTTCATCGCGCTCGGTTGTCTCCTGCTGCTGGCGGCATGCGCCACCACGACCGGCTCGAACCAGGCGCCGCCCTTCAATCCCAATGCGCAGGAAGTCGAGGCGTACCACATCGGCGTCGATGACCAGGTGCAGGTCACGGTCTGGCAGAACCCCGACCTCAGCATCAGCGCGCCGGTACGCCCGGACGGCAAGATCTCCGTGCCGCTGATCGGCGACGTGCAGGCCGGCGGCCGCACGGCCCAGGATGTCGCGGGCGAAATCAAGGACAAGCTCGGCCAGTACATTCGCGACCCGCAGGTGACTGTCGCGATCACCGAATTGCGCAGCCACGAGTATCTCTCGCGGGTGCGCGTCACCGGTGCCGTGCGGCAACCGATTTCGATTCCCTACCGGCAAGGCATGACCGTGCTCGATGCAGTGCTGGCAGCCGGCGGCCTGAACGACTATGCCGCCCCCGACGGTACCGAGTTGTACCGCAAGGGTCCGGAGGGAGCGACCAAGGCCTACAACATCCGTCTCGACAAGGTGCTGGAAACGGGCGACCTGTCGACCAACTATCCCGTGCAGCCCGGTGACGTGATCACCGTGCCCACGCGCACCTTCTGAGTACACGCGAGCTGCAATGAGCACCGATCTGGTCCCGGCCAATCCCTACAGCATTACCGCGCTGGGGGACACCATCGTCAGCGAAGCGAGGCGCCGGCGCCTGACGCTCGTGACCATTTTCGCCGTGATCGCGCTGCTCGCGCTGGTGGTCGGCGTGGTCTGGCCGAAGAAATTCGTTTCCGTCACCACGATCCTGGTACAGGAAAACAACATCATCACGCCGTTGACCGAAGGCCTGGCCGCGCCGACGGCGGTGGCGGACCGGGCCGGCATCGCCAGCGAGGTGATCTTCAGCCGCAAGGTGATGGACCAGATCCTGACCGACGGCGGCTGGATGGCCAGCCACCCGTCCCCGCTCGAACAGGTGCGATTGATCAACGAGATCAAGGCACGCACCTCGATTGACACTCCGCGCGACAACCTGCTGGAAATCAGCTACTCCGATACCGACGCGCAACGCGCCTACAAGGTGACGCAGGAGATGGCGCAATTGTTCATCCAGGAAAGCCTGGACTCGAAGGAGCGCGAGAGCACCAGTGCCTACGAGTTCATGGACAGCCAGGTGCAGGAATATCGCAAGAAGCTCGACGCGGAATCCGACAAGATCAAGCAGTTCCTGGACACCCACGAGGACGCGGCGCCCGGCAACCAGGTCGATACCAATACGCGCATCGCGCAATTGCGGACCGACATGGAAACCGCGCGCATGAACATCGCCGAGCTGGGTTCGCAGAGTGCGACGATCGGCGGCCAGCTTTCCGGGCAATCCGAAGTCTCCGCAGTGCAGACGCGGGAAGGCGTCTATCTCTCGCAGATCGCGGAGCTGCAATCCAAGCTGCAGCAATTGCAACTGACCTACACCGACAGTTATCCGGACGTGGTGCGCACGCGCCACCAGATCGATGATCTGCGCAAGCAGTTGCGACAGGCCGAACAGCAGAAGAGCGCGGCCAAGCTCGCCGGCACGCCGACATCGATCGACAGCACGGTCACGTTCAATCCGGTCTACCAGACCTTGCAGACCAAACAGGCGGAACTGCGCGCGGATCTGGCAGCCGCGCACGCGCGCCTGGGGTCCAGTTCATCGCAGCTGGAAAGCGAGCTGGATCGCAGCAAGCGGATCGCCGCGACCGCCGACGAGATGTCGCAACTTTCGGCCGACTACCAGACGACGCAGGCGATTTATCAGGATCTGCTGAAGCGGCGCGAGAATGCGCGAGTGTCGATGGATCTGGACAAGGAGCGCCGCGGCCTGACCTTCCGCATCCAGGACCCGGCGGTTTTGCCGCTGATGCCTTCAGGCCTGAGGCTGATGCATTTCGCGCTGGCGGGCATGGCGCTGGCGGTGCTGGTTCCGTTCGGCCTGCTGTTCGGTATCGCACGCTTCGATCCGCGCGCGCGCCGCGGCGATCTGCTCGAACAGAGCACGGGCTTGCCCGTGCTGGCCACGATCCCAGCGTTCCGCACGGTGCAGGACCATCACCGCGATCGCCGCCGCACGATCCTGGTGGCCGCGATCGTGGCTGCCGTGTTTGCGGCTTACATCCTGCTTTATCTGATCCGGGCGACGAGAGGCACATGAGTACCATGGAAGGCGAACAGACCCTTCGTGACGGCGGGGACGGCACTGTCGGAACGGCGGAGTCCCGCCGCGTCGCCGGGCATTCCATCGCGCTGATGAAGGAGGGCGGCGCGCTGGCGCCGCACCAGCTCGAAGCGCGGCGGCTGATCAATGGCGAGGCGGTCAGCCGGGAACTCACCAATTCCTTTCGCGAGTTGCGCACCCGCTTGCTGGAGCTGAGCGACGGTCAGAACTTCACCACCCTGATCGTGCCGGTCAGCCGCGGCTCCGGCGCGAGCTTCGTGGCTCGCAACCTGGCGCTCGCCTTTGCATTCGATGAAGCGCGCACAGCCTTGCTGGTCGACTGCGACCTGCAGCAACCCACCCAGCACCTCGCGCTCGGCGTGGACCCGAATTCCGGCGGCCTGACCGACTATCTCGAACATCCTGCGGTCGGCATCAAGCCGATCCTCTATCACACCGGAATCCCGCGCCTGCGTCTGGTCCCGGCCGGCAACATGCGCGAGGGGCACATGGAATACTTTTCCTCGTTCCGCATGCGCGCGGTGCTGGATTCGCTGCGTTGCCGCTATCCGGATCGCTATCTGTTCCTCGATGGTCCGCCCATCAAGGGTTCGCCAGATGCACGCATCCTTTCCGACCTCGCCGATTACGTGGTGGTGGTCGCCGGCTACGGGCGGGACACACCGGCCAGCATCAATCGGGCGGTATCCGGATTCGATCCCAACAAGCTGGCGGGACTGGTCTTCAACGAATCACCCTGATTGGGGCTTGTTCGTCAAAGCCGAGTGGTCGCGCCGTCGGCCCTTTGTCTGCAGGGCAAGGCGTCGCGAGGAAGATGTATGTCGATACATAGACGAGCGACAACGCAGCCATACGGGCAAAGGGCCACGGCCCTCCGGGTGGCTCCGCAGCGGCAGCCATACTGCGTTGCGCGCCTTGGCCATAGAAGTACTATGGCGCGGCGGCGCGCGCCTTGCCTGGCTGCTGCTGCGGAAGCAACGCGGCTCATTTGGCTTACGGTGAACAAGCCCTGAGGTGGCACTATGCCGGTACCTACCCTGCTCGCCCGCGGCGTGGCACTCGCATTGATGGGCGTGGCCGGCGCCGGGTCGGCGGCGCAACTCGACTCCTTCGTTCCGCCCGCCGCTGCTCCGCCATACGGCCAGCCGGACTACACGCCTGCGCCGTCGGACGGTGGTCCCGCGGCCCGGTTGAACTACACGCTGGAACTGGGCGCCGAGCACAGCAGCAACATCAACTACAGCCAGTACGATCCGATCAGCCAGGACCTGCTGATCCCGCGGCTGTATTTCACCTATGACCAGATCGGTTCGACCGTGCAGGCGCACGCGGTCGGGCAGATCGAGTCTCGCGACTATCTGCAGGGCGACTTCAGCAACGAG
>DASXWZ010000087.1:0-2426 GCA_036503375.1 Rhodanobacteraceae bacterium
CTGTGATGCCGGTGATGCGCGATCGGGGCGGCGGGCGCATCGTCAACATCTCCATGACGCTGCACTACCGCGGATGGCCCCTCATGGCGCACGCGACGGCGGCAAAGGCCGGCATCGACGCACTCACCCGCACGCTGGCGCTCGAATGGGCTCGCCACGGTATTCGCGTGAACGCGGTCGCGCCTGGCCCGATCCCTACCGAAGGGGTGAAGAAAGCGTTCGCGGCGCTGCCTGGCCAACCACACGATGTGTTTTCCGCCGAGCGCGCCATGGATGACTATGCGCGGCGAGCGATTCCTCTCGCGCGCATGGGTTCACCGCGCGACATCGCGAACATGGTCGCCTTTCTTGCATCGCCGGCCGGCGACTGGATCACCGGCGCCATCATGGTGGTCGACGGCGGGGAATGGTTGCAAAAGAGTCCGAATTGAAGGATTCTCATGCAGGCTGCATCGATTGTCGCTCTACGGAGCGATTTTTTTCGCCTGAGTGACTCACGTCACACGTGTTTTGCGGGGCACATTTTTAGCATCATCGCAACGTGTCCCAGTAGACCTCACTCGAGTGGAACAAACCGGAGCAACCCATGAAACACCAGCTCAAGACCATCGCGGTAGTTGCGCTTGTCGCACCAGTGATGGCTGCCTGCGCCTCGAAGGGATTCGTCAGACAGAATCTGGCGACCGGACTCGCGGCTCAGAAAGCGTACACTGACTCGTCGGTCTCGAATGAGCGGACGGCGCGCATGGCCGCCGACAGCTCACTCTCCAATGACGTGGCCTCGTTGCGCAAGGATCTCGACAGCCTTCGCACCGAATTCGGCGCGAAGATCACCGCGCTGGAGAGCGGGCTGCAGTTCGCACTGCCTGTGCACTTCGCCTTCGACGACGCCACCGTTCGTGACGAAGATCACGATGCGCTCGATCGCTTCGCGAAGATCGCGCAGAAGTACTATCCCGGCTCGGCCATCACGGTGGAGGGTTTTGCTGATCCGGCCGGCTCGCAGCGCTACAACGTGAAGCTCTCCGAGCGTCGCGCCGAAGCAGTCAAGGCGTATCTGGCGTCGCAAGGCCTCACCGACCAGGTCAACACGGTCGGCTACGGCAAGACGCGCCTCGTCGTGCCTGGCGCCGAGAAGGATGCACCGGGAGCAGAGAAGAATCGCCGCGTCGTGTTCGTCATCGAGAGCAAGGGCGACTCGACCGCGACCACCGCGTCCACGATGCAGTGAGCTGATGCAGCAAAACGAAAGCTGGTGATGTGAGAACGGCGCGTCCTTCGGGGCGCGCCGTTCTTACATCGCTACCATTACGTCGCGCTCCCCTCGGCGCCGTCCGCACGCGCCCCGGCGCCGGCTGCCTTCCGCTTCCGCGCCGAGAGCACCAGATCCGGCGCCAACGCCGCGCCTAACACAGTCACCGGACCGTTCTGCACGAGTTGCAGCAACAACGCGACGCCCACAGCCGCGTCCTTGGACAGCCCCATCGCCTGGGCAGTGGCCGCATATGCGAATTGAAAGAAGCCGACGTTGCCCGGCGTCGCACGCGCGAGAAATCCGACGTTCACCAGAAGCATGGCGGTGATGCTCCCGCCAATCGAAATGGGAAAGTGCGCCGCAACCGCCGTCAGGTGATATGACGCGATCTGCGTCCCCCAGTTCACCACCGTGAGCACGAGCGCCGCCCCCATGCGCCGCAGCGTGACGATGTGCGCAAGACGCTCCATGAATCGCTCGAAGCCCGCACGCATCCGCGCGACCGTCCCCGTGATGGCTTGATCCGCCGGAGGCGGATGCGGCGCGTGCGCAAGCAACGCAATCAGCACGACGACGATCGCGCCCAGCACCGCGACGGCTTCGGGCCGCCACCGCGCAATGCTCTCCGGCAGCGGCAGGAGAAACGCCGCGCCGATGAGCACGAGCACGTAGCCGATGAAATCGAAAAGCCGTTCGAGCGCCAGCGCCGCCACTACGCCGGTCCCCGACGCTGCCGAGCTGCGCGTCACCAGCACCGCGCGCGCAGCTTCGCCGCTGTTCGCAATGAGCAGATTGTTGATGCCCGCGCCGGCCGCCGTCGCACGCATCGCCAGGCCCAACGACGGCGCGCCCACCGGTCTCAGGAATATCCACCACACGACCGCTTTGGCAGCCAGCGTTGCGAGGTTCGCAAGCGCAGCAAGGAACAGCAGCCACGGCGACGCCGAGCGGATCGCGCGCCACGATGCATCCCAATGGACCGTTCGCGCGTAGTACACGACAAGCGCGACCATGCCCAACGTCAGGGCACCGTGCAGCCATCGGTTGTTGCTCAGTCGACCGGCCATGACATCCGAGAACGCGTGAGGGAAGAGCGCGCTGAACGCTAGCAGGACATCGCCGCATTGTCATTCGTTCGCCGGCAGTTTCTCGAGCTGCCCGGTCACGCCTG
>DASXWZ010000088.1:0-3198 GCA_036503375.1 Rhodanobacteraceae bacterium
AATCGTTGTCGAATTCGTCGCTGGATGCGAAGTGCGTCATCAGCACGATATCCGGATCGATGCTCGGCGTGGCGCGCAGGCGGGCGTGCAATTCCGCTGCACGTCCGGCGGGAAAGCCCAGCCGGTGCATGCCGGTATCCAGTTTCAGCCAGACCCGCAGTCGCGGGCTCGCGCGTTCGGTCTGCAGCATCACAAGCTGCGATTCATGGTGGATCACCGCTTCCAGCTCCAGCCGCCGCATTTCGACGATGTCGCTCGCAGCGTCCGGACCGCTCAGCACCACGATGCGGTTGCGATGTCCCGCCGCGCGCAGGCGCAACCCATCCGCGATGGAAGCCACGCCGAAAGCATCGGCATCGGTGAATGCGCGCGCGCAGCGTTCCAGACCGTGGCCGTAGGCGTCGGCCTTCACCACCGCCATCACCTTCGCATTTCCGCTGAGCGTGCGGATGCGCGCGAGATTGGCGCGCAAGGCATCGAGATGGATTGTCGCCGTCGCGTTACGCGCCACGCTTATTCCAATCGCCCGACGTACGACTCCGGCGCATAGTTCTCGAACTTGGTGTACTGGCCGAGGAAGGTCAGCTTGACCGTATCGATCGGGCCGTTGCGCTGCTTGCCGATGATGATCTCGGCGATGCCTTTGTTCGCCGTTTCCTTGTCGTACACCTCTTCTCGGTAGATGAAGAGGATCAGGTCGGCATCCTGTTCGATCGCGCCGGACTCGCGCAGGTCGCTCATCACCGGGCGCTTGTCGTTGCGCTGCTCCAGCGCGCGGTTCAACTGCGACAGCGCGATCACCGGCACCTTCAGTTCCTTGGCGAGGGCCTTCAGGTTGCGCGAGATTTCCGAAATTTCGGTGGCGCGGTTCTCCTTGTTTCCGGGCACCTGCATCAATTGCAGGTAATCGATCACGATCATGCCCAGGCCGTGCTCACGCGCCATGCGCCGCGCGCGCGAACGCAATTCGACCGGCGACAGCGCCGGCGTGTCGTCGATGAAGATCTTGGACTCCGACAGCAGCGCGGTCGCCTGCGTGACGCGCGGCCAGTCCTCTTCGGCCAGATCGCCGGTGCGCAGGTGCTGCTGGTTGATGCGTCCGAGCGAAGAAATCAAACGGAACGCCAGTTGCGAGGCCGACATTTCCATCGAGAAGATCAGCACGCTCTTCCTGGCGCGCAACGCCGCGGTTTCGGCGAGGTTCAAGGCGAGCGCGGTCTTGCCCATCGAGGGACGGGCGGCGATGATCACCAAGTCCTCGTTCTGCAGTCCGGCCGTCAGATTGTCGAGATCCGCAAAGCCGGTCGGCAGCCCGGTGATCTGGCCCTTGTTGGCGTAGCGCTGCTGCAGCAGCGACATCGCCTCGCTCAACGCCGCGCGCATCGGCGCGTACTGCTTGCGTCCGCGCGCGCCGGCCTCGGCGATCTTGAACACGCGCTGTTCGGCGCTTTCCAGGATTTCCTCGGTGCGACGTCCCTCCGGGTTGAATCCGCTGCCGGCGATGTCGCTGCCGGCCTCGATCAATTGCCGCAGGATCGACTTGTCGCGCACGATGTCGGCGTACGCGGCCACGTTGGCCGCGCTGGGCGTGGCGTTGGCCAGCTCCACCAGATACGCTGCGCCGCCGATCTGTTCCGACAAGCCGTTGCGATCGAACCACTCGCCCAAGGTCACCGCGTCGAACGGCTGCTGGCGCGTCGAGAGATCGGAGATCGCCCGGAAGATCAGCTGGTGCTCGCGGCGATAGAAATCCTCCTCGCACACGCGGTCGGCGACCTTGTCCCAGGCCTCCGGCACCAGCATCAGCCCGCCCAGCACCGATTGCTCGGCCTCGATCGAGTGCGGCGGTACGCGCAGCGTGTCCACGCGCGCGGCGGGTTTGCGTTCGGGCAGGACGGCGCTCATTCCCCTGAATCGAATCGGTTGCGCATGGATTGGCAATCTTGCTCAAACGCGTCTCGTATGTCGAGATCAAAAGTCTGCGTTTATCTTGTGCAATTCCTGTGCGCAAATTTCTCTCGACGAGCGGCCCCCCAAATCGCAGGCCATGGATGGCCGTATTGAGCGAGCTTTCAGCGCCGTCGCATGACGCCGAGCATCGCAGCCGGGCGCGCGGGAAAGGCGCGACGTTCGAGCACAGGACGTGCGAGTTCGCGCCGGCGCGCGCCCGGCGAGAAGCGCAGGGCAGTCGAGCCAACCGGACGTCGGCGAGACCGTCATGCCGGCGCAATGGTTTTGGCTAATTTTGCCGAAACAAAAGTAGCCCGCTCGCCCTGGAGGCGAGCGGAAAAAGACATGGATGTCGAAACACCACGCGCGATAGCGCAGCTTCGGGCGATAAAGCAACTGGATTCCGGCCTGCTCCGGAATGACTTCCAAAACAAAACGGGCGCCTCGCGGCGCCCGTTCGATTGACATTACGAATGTGAATCGCCCGAGATCACTCCTCCGCGATCACCTTGACCTTGACCGTTCCCTGCACGTCGGCGTGCAACGCGATATGCACGTCGTATTCGCCGAGGTTGCGCAGCGGGCCTTCGCCCAGGATCACTTCGCTCTTTTCCAGCTCCAAGCCCTGCGCGGCGAACGCCTCGGCGATTTCGCGCGGACCGACCGAGCCGTACAGCTTGCCTTCCGGGCTCGCGTTGGCCTTGATGGTGGCTTCGGCGCCCTCGAACTTCGTGGCGCGCGCCTGCGCCGCGGACAGCAGTTCGTTGGACTTGGCTTCGTACTCGGCGCGGCGCTTCTCGAACTCCGCGACGTTGGCGGTGGTGGCCGGCACGGCCTTGCCGCGCGGTACCAGATAATTGCGACCGTAGCCGGGCTTGACCTTGACCTTGTCGCCGAGGCCGCCCAGGTTCTTCACTTTTTCCAGCAGGATCAGTTCCATCGAAAGTCTCCGATTCGTTAGCGCCACAGGAGCGACGCAGCCAAAGGACGGTTGTCCGAAAGGTTGAAGGCCCGACGCGGATTTGCCCTCATCCGCCCTTCGAGCACCTTCTCCCGCAAGCGGGAGAAGGCAAAGGTTCAAACAAAATGGTTGTCGCTGTACGGCAGCAATGCCAGGAAGCGCGCGCGATTCACCGCATCCGACAACTGACGCTGGTAGCGCGCCTTGGTGCCGGTGATGCGGCTGGGCACGATCTTGCCGGTTTCGGTGATGTACTGGCGCAGGACGTTCAAGTCCTTGTAGTCGAT